>JBAYGL010000318.1:0-6487 GCA_041666725.1 Limisphaerales bacterium | reverse complement strand
TCAGGCCGCGCCGCAGGCTGATTGCGTGCGCCTTCCGCCACAGCCAGACCGCCGCCGCGACCATCAGGACGGCCAGCACCGCATGCACCGAGCCGAGCGTGGCCAGCGGGGCTGGGGCTTCCGACGACGCCCACGCCGGACGCCAGCTCCCCGCCGCGCGCGACACCGCCGGCCAGAACAAAACCGGCGACAGGCCGATCAACACACACAAACCGGCCAGCAGCAGCATCGGCCCGCGCATTCCCGGGCCGCATTCGTGCGCGTGCGCCGCCGGCTGTGAGCGCGGTGCGCCGAGGAAAATCATCGCGCCCGCCTTCGCAAAACTTGCCATCGCCATCGCCCCGGTCATCGCCAGCATGATCGCCGCCGGCATGGCGGCCCATGCCGCCGGTCCCCTGCCCGTCACGGCATCGAAGAGTCCGAGATACACGAGCCATTCGCTCACGAAGCCGTTCAGCGGCGGCAGGCCCGAGACGGCGACCGCCCCCAGCGTAAACAGCCCGGCCGTCCACGGCATCGTGTGCCACAGTCCGCCGAGCCGGCTCATCTCGCGCGTGCCCGTGGCGTGCAGCACCGAGCCCGCGCTGAAGAACAAGAGCGCCTTGAACGCGCCGTGATTCCACACATGGAGCAGCGCACCGGCGAGCGCGAGGCGGCCCCACGGCGCGTCCCCGTCTGCCTCCGCGAGCAACGCCGCGCCGACCCCGATCAGGATGACGCCGACGTTTTCCACCGAGCAGTAGGCGAGCAGCCGCTTGAAATCATTTTGCGCGAGCGCGAAGGCGATGCCCAGCAGCGCGCTCGTCGCGCCCAGCCCGATCACCACCCAGCCCGCCGCCGCCGGCACGGGCAGCCAGCCGCTGAAGCGCACGATGCCGTAGATGCCCATCTTGATTGCCACGCCCGAGAGGATGGCCGAAACGTGACTCGGCGCGCTGGCATGGGCGGAGGGCAGCCAGACGTGGAGCGGGAAGACGCCCGCCTTCACACTGAAGCCGGCAAGAGCCAGCCAGAACAGCGGGGCCAGGCCGGCCTGCTCGCGCATCGGGCCGAGTTCCCAGCTTCCGGTTCGCGCCGCGAGCGTGCTGAAGAACGCGAAGAGACACACGGTGCCCGCGTGCGACGCCGCCAGATACAGCCAGCCCGCCGCGCGCACCTCGGGGCGTCGCCGGTCCAGCGTGATGAGGAAGTAGGCGCAGACCGTGAACAGTTCCCAGCCGATGAGGAAATGCAGGCCGTTGGCACAAAGCAGCACCAAGCCCATGCTCAGCAGCAGCGCGCTCCACCACAAACGACCGCGCGGCGCGGAGGCCGGGTAATGATGTTCCGACCAATACTCGCGGGCATACACCGCCCCGGTCCCGCCCACGACGGACAGCAGCGCGAGGAACAGCGCGCTTACCCCGTCCAGCCGCAGATGAGCCAGCTCGCCGCCGAGTGAAAAACCACTCCGCCATTCCCAGTCCGTCGCGCCGAGCAACACCGTCAACGCAGCGCCCAGCCCGGCGACCGCGCCAGTCACAGTCAGAGCCAGCCACCAGCGCGACGAGCGCACGCCCACGACAATGGCCGTCGCCAATGCCACGAAGGCGAGCAGCAGGAGCGGCCCGGACATCACGCCTTCACCTCCGGTTTCGCCGCCACTGCCAGCGCGGCATCCAACTCGTCCACTGCCGCAAAGATTTCCGCGTCGGTCGCGCCTTTGAGGACGAGTTCGCGCAATGATCCGCGTCCAAGCCCGCGGCTGAGACGGGCGAGCAAATCAAGGTGCGCCCGGGGCGAAGGCGCGACGAAGAAGCACAGCCGGGTGATGGGCACGCCATCGGGAGACGACTCCGCCGCCGGCAGCGCATCGTGCAAGAATATCAGGGCCACCGTGCCGGCATCGCGGCCCAGGGTGATCCGCGTGCTGGGATGCGGCAGGGCGAGGCCGCCGCCGACCGGGGCCATCGTCACCCCGCCTGCGGCGCGCAGTCGCTGGCCGAGCATTTGACGGACGGGCGAGGTCGCGCCGGGCAGGGCGGTTACGATGCGCTCGAACATCGCCGGCAATTCCGCCGACGGCACATCGCGCCAAATTCCCCCGGCGCGCAGCAACGGGCCGAGCCGCAGGCTGGTTCCAAGCGCGGACGCCTGCGGAGCGAGAAAGCCGGCTTGCGCGGCGAGACCGCGCTTGGCCGCCCATTCCGCGACCTGCGCGCGATCGAACAGCAGCCGGCCCCGGTCGGGCGTGTTCGGCAGGCCTTCGTTGCGAATCCAGCCTTCGACGACCGTCTCCGAGACGCCGAACGACTCCGCGATTTGAATGAGGTTCAGATACATGGCGGCGAAAAAAACTGCCGGATGCTGACCCCGAAGGCCGGCCGGTGAAATGCGTGCCGAGCTGCCCGATGCGCGCCTTCTCCCTTCCTCGGAGGAGGGGAGAAGGTGGCCGAAGGCCGGATGAGGGGTGCGGCCACTTGCGCCGACGCATGCAACCCCTCACCCCGGCCCTCTCCCCTCATCCGATGAAGGGAGAGGGAGAAGGCGCGCGTCTCCATCTCCCAGTCATCCAACCGAATTGCGCTCTGAACTGCCTTCATTCTCCGCCTCCAATGAGGACCAGCGCCGCCAGCGCCGCCAGCCCGATCAACAGATACAGCAGGTAGGATTGAACGCGTCCGTGCTGGAGGCGGCGCGTCGCCGTCGAGGTCTGAAGGACAATGTCACCCAGCGGCTCGACGACTTGTTCAAGCACGGTCTCGGGCGTGTGCTCGGCAAAGCTCGCGCCGGCTGGCAGCAACACCTCGGGACGATGCTCATGCCGCGCCGGCCGCAGAATCCACGCAAACCATTCGGTGATGATGCTGGCAAAGGAACCCGCCGTGTATTGCATCCGGGCTGTTGGCGTCGCATAGCCGCAATCCCACGTCAAGCCATAGGACCGCCCGCGTCCGCGCACACGCTGCCATAGCCACCAGGCTGCCATCACGCCAAACACCGCCAGCGCCAGATGAATCAACCCAAGGGCGACCAACGGCGCGGGCGCTTCCAGGTTCAGCCACGCGGGATGCCACGCGCCCACCGCGCGCATGACCGCCGGCCAGAAAAGCACCGGTGCGATTCCGATCGCCACGCACGTCCCGCCCAATGCCAGCATTGCGCCGCGCATCGCCGCACCGCACTCGTGGGCGTGGGCGGCGGCGGGCGAGCGCGGAGCGCCGAGGAAGACAACGCCGCAGACCTTGATGAAACATGCGAGGGCCAGCGCGCCCGTCACGCCGAGCGAAATCGCCGCCGGGATGGCCGCCCAGGCCGAGGGACCACGCGCGATGGTCGCGTCGAACAGGCCGAGGAACACGAGCCATTCGCTGACAAACCCGTTGAGAGGCGGCAGGCCCGAGATGGCCGCCGCGCCCAGCGCGAAGAGCGACGCCGTCCATGGCATCGTCCGCCACAGCCCGCCGAGCTGGCTCATCTCGCGCGTGCCGGTCGCGTGCAGGACCGATCCGGCTCCGAGGAACAGCAGCGCCTTGAACAGGCTGTGATTCCAGACGTGCAACAGCCCGCCCGCCAGCGCCAGCCGGCCCCACGGCGCGTCGCCCTGCTCCACTGCGACCAGTGCGAAGCCGAGGCCGATGAGGATGATGCCGATGTTCTCCACGCTGTGATACGCGAGCAGGCGTTTGAGATCGTGCTGGCCCAGCGCAAACGCGACGCCCAGCACCGCGCTCGCCACGCCCAGCGCCGCCACCACCCAGCCCGCCGCCGGCGGCACCGGCAGCCAGCCGCTGAACCGCACGAGACCATAGATGCCGATCTTGATGGTCACGCCCGACAGGATGGCGGAGACGTGGCTCGGTGCGTTGGCATGGGCCGAGGGCAGCCAGATGTGCAGCGGGAACAAACCGGCTTTCAGCCCGAAGCCGAACAGCGCGAGCCAGAACAGCGGCGCCAGTTCCGTGCGTTCACGCATCGGGCCGAGTTCCCAGCTCCCGGTGCGCGCCGCCAGCAGTGCGAAGAAGATGAAGAGGGCGAGCACCGCCGCGTGCGAGGCTCCCAGATAGAGCCAGCCCGCCGCGCGCACCTCCGGACGGCTCCGCTCCAGCGTGATCAGGAAATACGCGGCGAGCGTGAACAGCTCCCAGCCGATGAGGAAGTGCAGGCCGTTGGTGGTGAGCAGCACCAGCCCGATGCTGGCCACCAGCACGCTCCACCAGCCCCGGCCCGCGCGCACGGAGCGCGGATGCCGTGTGTCGGACCAATACTCGCGCCCGTAGACGGCGCAGACTCCGCCGACGACGCACAGCAGGACGAGGAAGAAGGCGCTGATGGCGTCCAGCCGGAATTGAAGCGGCTCCCCGCCCACGAGAAAACTGCCGCGCCACTCCCAGTCCGCCCCGCCCGCCAGAACCATCACCGCCGCTGCAAGCGCCGCGAGCAGGCCCGCCAGAAGCGACGCCAGCCACACGCGCTCCGCCGCGCGACCGGCCAGGATGCTGGCCAGCATGGCCCCGGCGGCGAGGAGCAGCAGGGAGGAGGCGCTCATGGCGGCTTAGGGGATCCTCCTTTGCCTTCGGCGGCGGGCTGCCGCGCGGGGTGCCGGCAGCACGATGCCTGCGGTCAGCACGGTCACCAGGTCCGCGAGAGAGCAGGTCGTGAGTGATTCCACCAGCCGGAGGCGGAACGTCAGATTCACGTTCATCCGTCGCCATCTTCCCCCGCGCAGTGGGGAACGCAAGTGGGATTCCGGGGCGCGGACGTCACGTGTCGTTGGTGATCGCCTTCATCCGCGCCTCCAGCTCGCAGCGCAGCCGCTCCCGCTCCGCGTCATTTGCTTCGCGCGGAATCCGCACCGGGGGGCCGAGGCGGACCGTGCACCGCGCGAAGGGCAGCGGCACCTGAAAGCGGTCCCAGCTCTTCAGCCGCCATTTCCAGCTCAGGTGAAAGGACGCCGGGACGATGGCCATGCCCGTGAGCTGCGCGAGGGACACGATGCCCTCCTGCACCACGTAGCAGGGGCCGCGCGGCCCGTCCGGCGTGATCGCCAGGTCGCGGCCCCGCCCGCCCGCCGAGACCAGTTCGCGCAACGCCTGCGGCCCCCGCCGGGATGACGATCCGCGCACCGGCTCCACGTCGAACAGTTCCAGCACCCGCGCCAGCATCCCGCCGTCGCGGCTCGCGCTCACGAGCGCTGCGAGCTTGCGCTGCGGCTGCCGCGCCTGCACGTAACGGCGGAAGAGGATCAGCGAGAGCGCAAGGCGGTTGTGCCACAGGCAGAAGATGACGGGCTCCTTGCCGCCGTTTTCGAAGAGGTTCGTCTCGTCGCGCCAGCGCCAGCGGAGCGTCGCCGCGACGGAGCTCGACACCAGCCAGATGAGCCGCGCCGCGAGCAGACCATGCCACTTCGCCCGGTGGGGGACAACGGGGCCGGAGGACTTGATGGCAGGAGGAGGGGGCACGGGGAACTAACCACGAATGGACACGAGCGGACACAAATCAAGGCAACCAGACCGGCCCGCCAAACACACGAAAGACGCCAAATGGAAGTCTTCCTTTCGCGCTGTTTCGCGTGTTTCGCGGGCACTCAATTCGCGTCCATGTGAGTCCATTCGCGGTTCAACTTTTCTTCAACCCGGCGCGCACCAGCTCCTCCACCGTCGCCGTTTCGCCGAGCATCGTCTGCGCGGCCCGGACGGTTTCGTGCGCCTCGGGCTGCTTGAAGCCCAGCGCCATGAGCGCGAGCACGGCGTCGTTGATCCGCTGGTCGCCGGCGGACAGACCGCGCGCCGCGCTGCTCGCCTCCCACGCGCCCGCCGCGCCGATCTTGTCCTTCAGCTCGACGATGATCCGCTCGGCGGTCTTGCGGCCCACGCCGGAGATGGACGACAGCGCCTTGATGTCGCCGGCGGCCACCGCGCCGCGGAAGGCGACCGGGTTCATCCCGCTGAGGACGTTGAGCGCGATCTTGGGGCCGATGCCGCTGACGGTGTTGATCAGCATGCGGAACAGCTCGCGCTCCGCCACGGTCATGAAGCCATAGAGCACATGGGCGTCCTCGCGCACCGCCAGGTGTGTGAGCAGCCGCACCTCGCCGCCGGGCGCGGGCAGCTTGTCAAACGACGACAGCGGGATGAGCACCTCGTAGCCGACGCCGTGGACGTCCACGGTCACTTGCGTGGGCAGTGCATCCACCAGCTTGCCGTGCAGAAACGAAATCATGCCGCGCCGTTGTAGCGGAGGAACGCGCGTCCAGGCAATGCGGAAGGACGGTTAAACGTGGAGCGCGGAAGGCGGAGCGTGGAGAAGAAACGTTCAGCCACAGCCCTGGCTGGGGTCGGAACTCGCCGGGGAACTGCCCGAATCGAACGAAGGACTCGAACTGCCACCGCTGTCAAATGACGGGCCCGGGCCAGGATCGGCGGAGTGAGGGTGAGTCGGGGCGTCCGGGGTCGAGGTCGGATGGTGAAATTGATACAGCGGATTCGCCGGATTCGTCAGGCTGTCG
>JBAYGL010000317.1:0-6506 GCA_041666725.1 Limisphaerales bacterium | reverse complement strand
CGGGACCAGCCCTACGCCCAGGTCATGATGGGCTTCTTTGCCAGCTCACTGGTTCCGGCCGGCGTCATCCTCGCCCTGATGAACACGCACCACCCGGTGCCGTTGACTTGGCGGCTGCTGGGGCAATGGCTCGTGATGGCGACGGGCGGTGCCGTGCTCACGCCGCTGGTCTTCCGGTGTTTCGCCCAGCTCGGCCGCTGGTTCACATACCAGCCGCTGCCGGAATCGCGCTTCCGAGACACGCGGCAAATCAAGCGGACAAGAATTTGAACCCGCGATCCTGAATCACTGCCCATGCTCCCGCTCAGTCCCATCAAGCAACCGGATGCGCAGCTTCGCCTCGTCGCGATCGTGCTGGTGGCGGGCTTTTGCATATTGCTGGCGGGCCTGTGGTATGTGCAGGTGTTCTCCTCGAAGAAGTTTGCCGAGAGCCTCGAAGACCAGGCGGTTCGCAGCGTCCGCATTCCGGCGGTGCGGGGAAGGATTCTCGACCGCAACGGCCAGCCCCTGGCGGAAAACCGCCCGACTTACAACGTCGAGCTTTATCTCGCCGAGCTGGGGAAGCATTTCCACGCCGAATACACCCGGCTCCGGCCCGCCAACGCGCGTTTGACCCGCGCTGAGCGGGAGGAGATCGAGTGGGCCGCGCGCTACAGCGTGGTGAGCAACATCACGGCACAGGTCGGCGGCTGGCTTCAGCAGCCGCGCGTGATCGATCCGAAGAAATTCCAGCGGCACTACAACGAGGTCCGCGCCCTGCCGATCCCGATCCTGGAGAATCTCAACGCCTCGCAGGTCGCGCGTTTTGCCGAGCGTTCGGGCGTCTTTCCCGGGCTCGACCTTGAAATCCAGCCGCTGCGGGTTTACCCGCAGGGCAGCCTTGCCGCGCATGTGCTTGGAGCGCTCCGTCGTGACGACAGCTCACAGGAGGAAGAGGACGCGTTCTACCATTACCGGCTGCCGGACTGGAAGGGCATCACCGGCATGGAGGCCATATTTGACGGACAGCTCCGCGGCTCGGCGGGAACAAAATCCATGATGGTGAACCGCCTCGGCTACCGGCAGCAGGAGAGCGTGCTGCGGGTGCCGGAGCCCGGGGACAGCATCGTGCTGACGCTGGATCTCGGACTCCAACAGGCCGTGGAGCGGGCGCTGATCACGCCGTTGTTCGGCGCCCAGACGCGCGGCGCGGCGGTGGTGCTGGATGTCCGGAACGGGGACGTGCTGGCAATGGCATCGGCCCCCTCGTTTGAGCCGGGGAAATTCATGGGCCGCATCTCGGAGGAGGAATGGGCCTTGCTGAACCATCCGCTGCTCAAGCCCCAGCTCAACCGCGCGACGCAGGAAAACTACCATCCCGGCTCGATCCTCAAGATTCTCACCGGCCTGGCCGCGCTGGAGATGGAGTCCCTTGATCCGGCCGCCATTTACAACGTGGAGGCTGATCCCACGCGTCCGGGCCGCGGCTGCATCCATGTGGGCAGGCGGAAGATCGACGACACCGTCTCGCCCGGCCCCTACAACTTCAAAAAGGCCCTCATGCACTCGTCGAACGCCTATTTCATCCATCAGGGCCTCAAGCCCGGAGTGCTCCAGAAGATGATCATGCTCGGCCAGAAGTTTCACCTCGGCGAGCGCCCCGGCATCCTGCCCCGGCAGGAGACGGCGGGAGATTTCCCGAACCAGACCGATCTCGTGAACCGCTGGCAGCCGGGTGACACCGCCAACCTCTGCATCGGACAGGGCAAGGTGTCCGTCAGCCCCCTGCAAGTCGCGGTGATGATGGCGGCGGTTGCAAACGGCGGAAAAGTTTTCTGGCCGCGACTTGTCCAGCGCATCGAACCGGGTGATCCGCTGGCCGGCGCGAAAGCCTCCGAGTTTCCGGTCCGGTTGCGCGACGAACTGGGCGTGAAACCGGAAAACCTGAACCTGATGCGCGAAGCCATGCTGGCCGAGGTGGAGGAGCCGGGTGGCACGGGAACGACGGCGGCGGTGCGCGGTCTGAAAATTGGCGGCAAGACCGGGACGGCCGAGGTCGAGCACGGCGGCAAGATTGTGGACAAGACAACCTGGTTTGCCTCGTTCGCACCGGTGGACCAGCCCAGGTGGGCGGTCATCGTGATGGTCGAAAGCGGCGCGTCCGGCGGCAAGACCTGCGCGCCGGTCGCAAAACAGATTTACGAGGCTCTTCAGAAGCGCGAGCGCGAAGGCGGACAGAAGCCCGCAATCCTCGCCGCACTGAACTGATCCATGTTCACCCGCCCCAACATCTCAGAAAAGCCAGCCCGGATTGACTGGGTGATGCTCTGCGCCCTTCTGGGGCTGATGGTGCTGGGCGTTCTCTTCATCTACAGCGCACGGCTGGCCACCGAGTCCGGCGCGGGCGTGCTGTGGTTCAAGCAGCTCCACATCCGGCAGATCATCTTCTATCTGCTCGGCCTCGGGGCGATGGCGGCGGCCTGCATCGTCCCCTACCAGACGCTTGCCCGCTGGTCCTACGTCGTCTATTGGGCCAGCATTCTCCTGCTGCTGCTCGTGCTCATTCCGCACGTGGGTGCGATGCGTTTTGGCGCGAGGCGCTGGATTGACCTGGGCTTCTTCCAGCTTCAGCCTTCGGAGATCGCCAAGATCGCTTTCATCCTTGCGCTGGGCAATTTCCTCGCCCGTCCGCTGGACGAGTTGAGGCTCACCGGAAACTTCTGGAAATCGCTGGGCATGCTGGGGCTGCCTTTCCTGCTCATCCTCGTCGAGCCGGACCTCGGCTCCGCGCTGGTGCTCATTCCCACCGGCTTCGTGATGATGTATGTCGCCGGCATCCCGGCGAAGTATCTGCGCCGGTTCATCGGCGGCTCGGCGCTGGTCGTCCTGCTGATCCTCGTGGACGTGCTGTTCGCGCCGCCGAACTGGCGCTTCAAGCTGGAGGACTACCAGCGCCGGCGGCTGCTCGTCTACTTCGGACTCAACTACCAACATTTCGCTCCGCCCAACGCCACGGCGGCGGAGCTTCAGAAGGCCCGCATACAGGAGCGCAACGACTCTTACAATGTCGAACAGGCGCTCATCTCGGTCGGCTCCGGTGGGCTGACCGGGAAGGGCTGGCGGCAAGGAACCCAGAACGTGTTGGGCTACCTGCCGCGCGCCGTGGCACACAACGACTTCATCTTCTCCGTGCTTGCCGAGGAGAGTGGATTCGTCGGGAGCATGGTCGTGCTCTCGCTCTATGCGGTGGTTCTGTTCGCCGGAATCAGAATCGCCGGCCAGGCGCGCGACCGCCTGGGGAAAATGATGGCGGCAGGGGTGGTAGCGCTCCTGTTCAGCCACATGTTCATCAATATCGGCATGAACATCCGTTTGATGCCCGTGACGGGCGTGCCACTGCCGCTGTTATCATACGGCGGGACTTCAGTGATCTGCACCCTTGTCGCCGCGGGCCTACTCCAAAACATCTACCTGCACCGCAGGTCCTACTAAACATGAGCAATCGTTTCTCCAACCGACGCGGCACCCACCGCTTCCGCCCCACCGGCGGCCTCAACCCCAACGCCAAGCCCGACCGCGCCGCCATCCAGGCCCGCATGGCCGCCACCGGCGGGGACAAGACCGGCGGTGATGAGTCCGTCTTCGCCCGCGGCCGCGAACACGAAATCCGCCGCGCCGAAAACATCGCCGCCGGCCTGCCCGCCGAGGGCGAGTCCCAGTCCTCGCGCAAACCCGCCGGCCGCCACGACTACCGCGAGCCGAATCTTGAGGCACCCGAGGAGGTCAACGAGGACGAGGGCGAGTTCAAGCCCGTCGAGGTCAAGGAACAGTCCAAGGGACTCATCGCAAGCATCAAGCATGCGGCCCACAAGGTCGTCACCAAGGTGAAGAAGATGATGAAGCCGGAGAAGAAGGTTCACAAGGAGGTCATCATCAACGCCGAGTCGCTCGAGACCCGCGTGGCCGTCAGCGAAGACGGCCGGCTTGAGGAGTTCACCATCGAACGCACCACCGAGGAGCGCCTCGTCGGAAGCATTTACAAGGGCAAGATTCGCAACCTTGAAGACGGCCTCAAGGCCGCCTTTGTGGACATCGGCTTCGAGAAGAACGCCTTCCTCCATTACTGGGACATCGTGCCCAGCAATCTCGACAGCGGCGTCGAGGTCGTCGAGCGCGAGAAGAAATCTCCGCCCCGGGAAAAGCCCAAGGTCACCCAGAAGGACATCCCCCGCCTCTATCCCAAGGGCACCGACATCATCATCCAGGTCACGAAGGGCCCCATCGGCACCAAGGGCCCGCGTGTCACCACGCATCTCGCCCTGCCGGGCCGCTACCTCGTCCTGCTGCCCAACTCCGATCAGTCGGGCATCTCGCGCAAGATCGATGAACACGAGGAGCGCCAGCGCCTCAAGAAAATCCTGCGCAAGCTCAACATCCCCGACGGCATGGGCGTCATCATCCGCACCGCCGGCGAGGGCCAGCAGGAGCGCTATTTCATCCGCGACCTCGCCTTCCTGCTCGAGGAGTGGAAGGCCGTGCAGGAGCGCATCGAGAAACAGAACTCCGCCACCTGCGTCTTCCAGGAGCCGGACCTCATCGAACGCACCGTGCGCGACTTCCTCACCGAGGACGTCGAGCGCATCGTCATCGACGACAGCCGGCAGTTCGAGCGGATGCAGGAGATGATCGGCAAGATCTCCAAGCGCTCCATCGGCAAGGTGAAGCTCTACAACGAGCCGCAGCCGGTCTTCGACCGCTTCGGCATCACGCGCCAGCTCGAAGCCGCCTTCTCCCGCCAGGTCCATCTCAAGAGCGGCGGCTACCTCGTCGTGGACGAGACCGAGGCGCTCGTGGCCATCGACGTCAACACCGGCAGCCACAAGAGCGCCGAGCGCGACAAGGACAAGGAGCAGACCATCACCAAGGTCAACCTCGAGGCCGCGGAGGAAATCTGCCGTCTCCTGCGCCTGCGCAACCTGGGCGGCCTCATCGTCCTGGACTTCATCGACATGCGCCACCGCCGCGACCAGCAGTCCGTCTATCAACGCGTCAAGGACGGCCTCAAGCGCGACAAGGCCAAGACCCACATCCTGCCCATCTCCCAGCTCGGCCTCATGGAGATGACCCGCCAGCGGCACACCGAAAGCATCCGCTCGACGGTTTACCAGGACTGCCCTTACTGCAAAGGCCGCGCCAAGGTGAAGAGCGCGCTGACCATGAGCGTGGAAATCCAGCGCAAGCTCCAGGAAATCCTCAAGAAACGCCCCCGTGACGAGAGCGACTTCCAGCTCCGCATCACCTCGCACCCGACGGTGCTGGACCGCCTGCGCAAGGAGGACGAGAAAATCCTCATCGAGATGGAGAAGAAATTCTTCGGCAAGCTCACCTTCCGCGCCGACCCGGCGTTCCACGCCGAGCAGTTCAAGATCCTCAACGCGGTCACCAACGAGGAACTCGCCAGCGGCGGGGGCTGAGTGGGGATCCACAGGAAAACATTGCGCGTGTTCTCGTTGAGTGCGGCTTTCGGGCCGCCTCGACGGGTGCCTATCCAGAAATCGGCCTGGCTCACCAGCCAACCGCCGCCACCTACACCGCCAACGACTGGCTGGCCTCGGACACGTTGGACAACAACGGCAACACCTCGGTGGGCGTGAACGCCCTGACCTGGCTCCGCCGCCAAGGCCTGGTCGGGCTCACCCAAACAAAAAAGCGAAAAATGAAACTGCTACTCCTTTCTTGATCCAAAAACCTAATTATCTCCTGTGACGCACAACTATGAGAAGAGCCTTGATACTCAGCGGAGCAGTCGTCGGCCTTGTCGTGCTTGTCTTGTTGGTGTTGGCATACCACTACCGGGGTGAACGATATGAAATAGTGCATACGGCCTTCCTATCGACAACCAACCAAGAGGCACTGCTGAAACAGGGGACCGTTTGCTACTCAAACAAGGAGTTGAAGGATGCCGTCCAAATAGGGGAGTTCTTGGATCAAGCAGGCATGAAATCGTTCAACTTGGACGAGACGAATCTTATTGCCTGCGTCATCTCAAACTACACGGTTGAAAGAGTGGTTGGGCGGCAGAATTTTGGGCTGATTCTTGTTCAAAAAAGCGCAACGAACGGGATTTCATTTACCGTCTTCAGGGGCAAGAAGAGGATGCTTCAGTTCAATTATCAGGATGCCCGTTGAGATGTTACGGGCTTTTCTTGAAACCAGAAATCTGGCTGTAAGCACTGACCCTCCTTGGCCGGAGCGCCGAGCATTGCTCGGCAGGAGCGAGCGCACACTCAAAGCCGAGCGATGCTCGGCGCTCCGCATCATTCACAGGCCGTCCCTGTCACAATGCTTCAGAGCCTGCTGTGACTATTTCTTCCCGGCCTTCTTCGGAGCCTTCTGCTTCGCCAGTTCCTCCGGGCTGGGCGGCGTCCACCGGGCGGGCTTGGGTTCCGGCACCGTGAGCGGGAGGGTGTCGCTGAACTTCGCCTGGGCTTCCTTGAGTCTGGCGAGCATCTGATCCACGCGCTGCT
>JBAYGL010000316.1:0-6517 GCA_041666725.1 Limisphaerales bacterium | reverse complement strand
CATCTTCCGCACGCTGCCCCATCCACCACGCCGCAAACGGCTGGGAAAAAGAGTTTTAGGGCTTATCTAAGCGCCATTCCCCCGTTGGGGCTGGCAAGGGCAGGCCTGCAAGAAAGTGAGATTGCGAATGAACCGCGCCAACAGGCTCGACATCCGGCGCTCGCAACGGTAAACAGCCCTCACACTGGAACCAAGACAGGCCGCACAACTTCATCCCGATGCACTAGGCCGACTCGCGCACATGACATTCACAGAGGCACAACAATTCATGAGGAAGCTGCGAACGCCGCCGTTCGATGACGCAGATACAGATTATGATTTTGCGCGGATGTGGGAGCGGCGTTGCTACGTCATGGCTTGGGCATCGGCAGTCTTGGTTCTCACCTGCGTTCTTTTCGGCCTCTTAGGCTTTGCAGTGTTCCATTTGGTCGCCACGGCTTGGTGTATCATCCGATACCGACGCTTCCGACAAGTGCGCCGGTTGTTTGAAAATCATACGCCGCAGACTTTTGAATAGCTTGAAAAGACCCAGAACCATTTTCCGTCGGCCTAACCGTGTGTTGCAAAAAACGGTGGCGGGTCCCTAGGACAGGACGTATGAGCGCATCACTACCAATTCGAGCGAAGCTGATTACAGCAGCTCTGTCGCTAGTGGTGGTCTACGCATTCAGCACGCTTCACGACATCGTAGTGGCTCGCAGTTCGGGTGAGGTTGCATTTCGCTTAGCGTGTATGGTGTTTGCAGCGGTCCTGGCTTTCCCCGGAGTTTTCCGTAGCGCACAGCTTCAGTTGCTCTGGGGTTGGGCCTTGGCGGTTGCAGTGCCGTTTCTCATCTCGCTGTGCATCTTTGTCTATCGAGGTTCAGACCTCATGGCGGGCTTATTTGTGACGCTGGCTGCGTTGGTCGGCGGCTACCTCTTGCTCGCGGATGCGAGTATCAGAGATTACCGGGAGAGCATCAGGAGGAGACATGCGGCCTAACAAGTCTCCGGAACCGACCGCCGTCAGCGCTGTCCGTTCCTCTGTCGCGGTTCACGCCACAAGCCAGCAGCGATTCAGCTTTCTACATCCAGTCCACTCAACCATGCGCACACTCCAACATCTCCTCGCCATCACGGGTCTTCTCTCACTTCTTCTCTGCGGGTGTGGCAAGAAGGCGGATTCAGAAGTTTCAGTCAGTCCTGATGCGCCCTATCTCAAGGTCGCGGTTTATGTGGACGGCAGGCTCACGGTGAATGGCACGGCATCCACGATTCAGTCGCTGGGAGAGTCGCTGAAAACGTTGAGTGAACGGCGCGGCGTTGTCCTGTATTACCGGGAAGCGCCAAAGAAAACGCCGCCGCCCATCGCGATGGAAGTGATGCACGCCGTGACCAACGCGCATACTCCGATCCGGTTTACGACTCACGCTGACTATTCCGATTGCTTTGCCCCGGACGGAAAGCTGCGTTTGAAATGAGTGTGACAGCGCGGCCCGTGGGCGCTTCGTTGAGCTGACGTCAGGCGCTTTCACGCCCGTCCTGTAAGACTCACAAACCGGCATGTCGTTCCGCTCGAAACTTTGCGCCTTCGTCACCGCCACCGGCTTGATCGCGCCGGCCATCCAGGCGCAGTCACCCACGCCTCCGAAGCCGACGCTGTCAAACGTGCCGTATGGCAGGCATCCACGGCAGGTGCTGGATTTCTACCAGGCGAAGGCGGAGCAGGCGTCGCCGCTGCTGTTCTTCATCCACGGCGGCGGGTGGATGACCGGCGACAAGGCGAACCCGGATTTTCTGACGAAGTGCCTCGAGAACGGCATCTCGGTCGTGTCGATCAACTACCGGCTCATCCCGGATGCCACCGCGGAAAAGATCACGCCGCCGGTGAAGGCGTGTCTGGACGACGCTGCCCGTGCGTTGCAGTTCGTGCGCAGCAAGGCGGGCGAGTGGCGCATCGACCGGAACCGCATCGGCGGCTGCGGCGGTTCGGCCGGCGGCTTCACCGCGCTGTGGCTGGCCTTTCACCCCGACATGGCGGATGCGGCGGGTGCCGACCCGGTTTCCCGCGAATCCACCCGGCTGCGCTGCGTGCTGGCCTTCGTGCCGCAGACCACGCTGGACCCGCGGCAGATGCAGGCGTGGATTCCCAACAACCAATACGGCCACCACGCCTTCGCGCTGGGCAGCATGAAGGAGTTTCTCGACAAGCGGGAGGCGTTGCTGCCGTGGATCCGGGAGTTCTCGCCGCATGCTCTCGCGACGCCCGATGACCCGCCCGTGCTGCTGTTTTATGACAACCCGCCAAACCCCGGCCATCCCTACAAAGATCCGCCGCACTCGGGGAACTTCGGAGCCGGCATCGCGGAGAAGCTCAAGGAGGCGGGCATCGAGCACGAGATCAACTACAACAACGACTACGCCAGGATGAAGTATCCCGATCTGTTCAGCTTCCTGCTGACCAAGCTCAAGGCCAGGTGAAGCGGCCATCGGGGCGCGACTCTGGAATGCGAGCCCGAGAAACACTCTCCGCTGCAGAAGAACGGGAGTTTTCGCGTCTATTCGCGTGTTTCGCGGGCAGCCCCTCGGAATTCGGATTCAACTCAACTCCGATTCCTTCACGGCTTCCACCCGCATCATGCCATTTCGGGATGGAAGTCGGTGGAATCGGTGGCGGACCACGACGCGCCTTGCCTCCCTCTCCCTTCATCGGATGAGGGGAGAGGGCCGGGGTGAGGGGTCGCGTGCGCCAGCGTGGGTGGCACACCCCTCATCCGGCCTGCGGCCACCTTCTCCCCTCCTCCGAGGAAGGGAGAAGGCACGCGGCGTGGGGTGCGGTTCGCATTCCACCGGCTTGCACTGGGAATTGGCATCACTTCCCACGGCGCTGGGGCTGAAGCCACTGCTCGCCGTTCTGTGACTGGAGGAAGGTCATCAGGTCGAGGAGTTCCTCCTTCGCCAGCCCGGCGATCAGCCCCTCCGGCATCACGGACACGGTGCCGGGCTTGATGTTCTTGATGTCACCGCGCGGGATGCGCTGCTCCAGCGTGGCGTTGAGCTTCACCACCACGGCGTTGCCGTCCTCACGCACGATGTTGCCGGTGATGATGTCGTCCTTCGTCTCGATTCGCATCGGCTCGTAGCCGGGCACGAAGCTGGCGCTCGGGAAGACAATCGCCTCGAGGATGTCCCGCCCGGAGCGGATCGCGCCGATGGAGGTCAGGTCCGGCCCGAGCGTGCCGCCCTCACGGCCGATGGCATGGCAGGCGGAACACTGCGCCTTCTGCCCGTAGAACACCGCGCGGCCGCGCCCGACATCGCCGCCGGAGAGCAGCGGCTCCAGCTCGGCCAGCCGTTTGATGCGCTCGGCCTGCCGCGCCTCGATGCGGCCCGCGAGCGGTTTCGCCGCAGCGCGCACGGACTCGGGATGGCTCGCGAGCAGGTCGCCGAGCTGCGTCGTGCTCAACACTTCCTCGGCCGCCGGGTTTTGCTCCAGCGCGGCGACGAGCGCCCGCCCCGCAGGCTCGCTCTTGTCCCCGCGATAAGCCTCCACCAGCGCCAGCAGCGTGACGCTGTCGGCCCTGGCAACGTGGTTCGCCGCCAGCGCGATCAACTGGTCCTCGCCCAACCTTGCCTTGCCCAGCACCTGCGCGGCGGTGCTGCGGGATGCGTAGTCCCTGCCGGCAAGCGTCTCGCGCAGAAAGGCGAAGTGGTTTGTGTTCAGCGGCGTTGTGCGCGGGGCGAGCGCGCCGATGGACGCGAGACGGACGGGACGGGCCTCCCTGTCAAAGCCGGCGAAACGCCGGAGCAGAACGTCGAACTCCGTCAGGCCGCGCGCCCGCACCAGCGACAGCGTCCGCAGCCGGAGCGTCTGGTTCTGGCCCTCCAGCAGCGCGCGCAGCACCTGGGTCCATTGCCCGGGAAATTTCTTGAGCGGGCTGCGCTCCAGCACGTCGAGCAGGAAGAGCCGGCGGTCCTCCTTCGTCGTCGGCGTGTTCATGGCGACGGCGATGACGTTTTGCACGGCGGGATCAGCGGCGAAGTTCAGCAGGGTTTCGCGCAGCAGCTCCTCCTCACCGGCTTCCCACGCGTCCGCCCGCAGACGGGCGCCCAGGTAGTCCCGCACGCCCGCTCCCCAGTCCGCGTGGCGCGTGAAGACCCAGAGCGCGGCGCGGCGCAGCCCGGCATCCCTGCTCTGCAACAGCGGCGTGACGTGCGCCATGAGAAGCTGGCTGTGGTCCATCTGGTCGAAGGCGATCAACGCGGCCTTCGCGCTGCGCGGCGGCAATGTCGGGAGCTGGCTCGTCGAGCCGCCGACGTTCTGGTTGGTCATGCGCGAGAAGTTCTGGATGAGCGCATAGGTGATGGCGTGCTCCTCGAAGCGGTCGGCGGCGCGTGCGGCGGCGGTGATGAGCGGGCCGTTGCTGCGCTTCTCGCCGATGCGGCCCAGCGCCGTGGCGGCCTCGCGCCGGACGGGTGCCTGGTCCTGCTGGAGAATCGCGTGCAGGGCGTCGAGCGCCTCGTGGTCGCCGGCCAGACCGACCGCCTGCGCGGCGGCGATGCGCACGTCGGGTGAGCCGTCCCGCAGCGCGGCGCGGATTTCAACGAGGGCTTTTTCGGAACTGACCCGGAACAACGCCCAGACCGCCGCGCAGCGGGTCTCGGCGTTCGCGGACTTGCGCCGGAGTTCCGCCAGCGGACCGACGGCGGCCCCGCCCTTTTTCACGAGCGACTCGACGGCGCGGTTGACGACGAACGGGCGCGGGTCTTCGAGCAGCTTCGCCAGCGCGGCGGGCGCGGGCTGCTTCCAGTTCAGCGATTCGCCGCGCGGGTCGTTCAACTTCGGTGCGTCGGCGCGCCGCACACGGTAGATGCCGCCCATGAACTCCGGCTTGCTGATGCGCGAGAGCGGGCACTGGTCCACATACCAGCCGCCGGTGTCCACCACGAGCAGGCTGCCGTCCGCGTCCTCGAGCACGTCGCACGGATGGAAATCGGGATCGGCGGAGACGAGGAAGTCCGAGTCCTCCGTCGTGAACGTCGCGCCGTGCCGGGCGACGACGTGGCGCTGGACGCGGTGCGGGTTGAACTGCGCGCTGAAGAGGTTGCCGCGAAACTCCGGCCCGAAGCTCGTGCCGCGATAGCGCGCAAGGCCGGCGGGCGCGATGCGTGCGAACTTCGTCATCGGCGGCATGAGGTCGCCGGTCAGCTTGAACTCGGAGACGCACGCGTGCCACTTGCTGTAGGCGCCGCCGTGGAGGAAGTGCATCAGGGCATCGCGCTGGCCGTGCTGCGGGTCCACGAAGTAGGTCATCGTGCCGACCATCTCGCCGGCGGGCGTCCAGGTGACTTCCACCGGATTGTCAAAGCCGCCGCCCGCGAAGGACTGGAGCTGCGTGCCGTCGGGCCGCAGCCGCCAGATGCGCGAGGCCAGGCCCTTCAGGTTGGTTCCCTCCTTCGTGTTGATGTCGAAGCCATGCCGGCCGTCCGTCAGATAGAGCCATCCGTCCGGCCCGAGGAACGGCCCGTGCAGGCTCGCCGTGCCACGCACGTTCCACCCGCTCAGCAGCACCGTGCGTGAATCCGCGTGCCCGTCGCCGTCCACGTCATCGAAGCGCAGCAGCTCCGGCGGCGAGGCGACGAACAACGCGCCGTCGTGCCACAGCACGCCCATCGGAATGCCCACACGGTCCACGAAGATCGTGCTCTTGTCGAAGACCCCGTCGCCGTCCGTGTCCTCCAACATGCGGATGTGGCACTCGGGCGATTGCGACATGGCGAGGCCGCGGATGTTCTTGCCGGACGACTCGGCGAGGAAAAGGCGGCCGCGTTCATCCAGCGCGCCGAACATCGCGTAGGGCGCGAGGTCCGCCCCGGCGGCGAGTTCCACCTTGAAACCGTCCGGCACGCGGATCGCGGCCAGGCCGGTGGGCGGCCTGCCGGCGGGGGACTGTGCCAGGACACCCGCCACGCAGGCTGCGGCAAGCCGGGCAACGAAAAGCAAACGAAGGACGGCGATGGCTGATTTCACGCGCCGAGCCTATCAAAGCCGGCGGAATTTGCCACAGCAGGATGGGCTGGTGTCCACGGATGCGTTTTGACACGGCCCCGGGGCGCGGCGTTCACGCCGCAGAAAGCCCCGGGAGCAAAAGAGCGCCCGAAACACCACTGGCTGGCGCAGGCTTCTGGCGCATCTTGCTGCCCCGGCCTCGACCTGCCAGGCAAGCGGGGACGCTTGCGGCACGGCCGGCCGGAGGCCGGCGCTACGTAGCGCCCGCGTCTCGCGGGCCGTATCGCCGGCGGTTGCCGCTGCTTCGGAGTTCGGGATTAATACCATTTCGGAATGGAAGTCGGTGGAATCGGTGGCGGACCACGACGCGCCTTGCCTCCCTCTCCCTTCATCGGATGAGGGGAGAGAACCCACGGTTCGCCAAGGCCCGCGATTTCGGTCCCTGAACCCGGTAGGGCCGCGCTGTGCGCGGCCTCGTTACTCCATCTGCTAGCCGAGGCCTTGCACAGCAAGGCCCTACCAGGTTCAT
>JBAYGL010000315.1:0-6529 GCA_041666725.1 Limisphaerales bacterium | reverse complement strand
CCTCCAGATCGTAGCCAAGGGCGCGGACAACCTCGGCGATGGCCGTGCCCAGATCGATGGCCGCGCGGCGCACTTCACGCGGGCGGGAGTAATTGATGAACTCGTTCAACTGCGCGGTCACACGATCCGCCTCGTCCACGATGCCCCGCGACTTCTCCCGGATGGCGGCCGGAGCGTCCTCCTGCTTCGAAATCATCTGGGCCAGGCCCCGGATGATGTTGAGGGGGTTTTTGGTTTCATGGGCCAGTCCGGCGGCGGCGAGATTCATCGCCCGCAAATGGGTGTTCAACTCACTGGCGCGCAGCAGGCGGAATTGAAGGTCGGCGGACTTGTTGACGTTGCGCAGGGCCAGGCCGACGCCAAACACCGCCAGGGCCGCGAAACCCACGATCATCGCCCGCGTCCAAAAATCGCGCTCCTTCGCCCGCAGGAACGGTTCGGTGGACATCGAAACGACGAAGCCGTGAAGGCCGCGCTTTTCCAGCATGCCCTTGTATTCCTGCTCGTTCATCCAGAACGGGCGTCCCAGGCTGGGCGGGCGGCGGGACCCTTCGCGTCGTTCCGGCCGGGGTGGTGGCGCGTTGGTGCCGGAGCCGGCCCCCGCCGCGGGCACGGCGTTGGTTTCCAAGGGACGAGGCTCGCCCGGCGGCCGGAACTCTCCAAACGAAGGCCTCGGCACCGGCGGGGCGTTCGTGTCGCGGCGCGGGAGCACGATGGTCGGCGGGTGGTTCGTGTCGCCCCCCTCGGTGACGACGTTGGTGCCGAGGTCCACAAGGTTCACGACGGTGAGGGTTTTTTCATCCCAGCGCACTCCGCTTTGCCTGAGCGCCCGGGTGTTCAAGTCCATGGGCGCCCCGGCCGAGGCGACGATTTCCCCGGCGGCGTTGAGCAGGGCGATGGACTGCAACTCGCCGGAGGTGACGAGCGCCCGGAGCGCCGTCTCCATGCGGTCCTGGGAGACGACGCCGAACCGGCGTTGCGACTGGATGAACGTGCCGAGAGTGCCGGTGATGTCCCTCGTGCGGTTGATGAGGGAGTCGCGCCCGGCCTGCTCGACGCGCCTGTGTTCGTCGGCCTGCCAGCCGGCCGTGAGGGCCCAGACGGCCAGAAGGACGATGAACGCAAGTCGGGTGTGGCGGATCATGCGGGAGGAAGCGCGGTGTTATTTCGGCGAGGGCTTGCCCGGCGCGGAGGCCGGGGGCGCGCCCTTTGTCGGCAGGCTTTCGAGGAAGCGGTCCAGGTCCTCCTGCGGAAAGGATTTCGGAACGATCTTCTTGTTCAGCTTCTCGTCCTGGGTCATTCCGGCCAGTTGCGCGGGCGCGAGCACGATGGTCGGCGTGAGGAAGATCATCAGCTCGCGTTTCACGTTCTCCTTCTGCTTCCGCTTGAAGAGGCTGCCCAGCAGCGGAATGTCGCCCAGGCCGGGAATCTTGTTCTCGGAGTCCGTCTGCGTGTTTTCCATGAGCCCGCCGATGACCACCGTCTGGCCGTCCGGCACGACGACCGTGGTGGTGGCGACGCGGGAATTGATGACCGGAGCGGAGACGGCGTTGCTGCCGGCGGAGATGGCGACCCACTGCGAACGGTCCGCCAGCGAGGAGATTTCCGGCGTGACGGTCATTTCCACGTTGCCGTCGGAGGAGATGAACGGCGTGACGCTGAGGTTCACGCCGACGTTTTGATAGGTGACGGTGTTGATCTGGTTGCCGAAGTTGTCGAACCGCGTGTTGGTGATGAGCGGCACCTGCTGGCCCAGGCTGATGGTGGCGGCCTGGTTGTTCCGGGCGAGGATGGAGGGACGCGAGAGCACCTCGGTCTTGCCGGCGGTGGCGATGGCCCGGAGCGTGGCCTGAAAGTCGCTGCCCAGGATGGAGTAAACCCCGGCGCCCGGCGCGGCTTGGGACACCGCCCCGGCGACGTCCTTGATGGGCGTATTGCCAAAACCCTGCCCGATGACGCCGCTGACGCCCTCCAGCCGGATGTCGCGCTTCAGACCGCCGGCAAAGCCGATGTCGGAATTCTTGGAGTAGGTGGCCTCCAGGAAAATCACCTTGATGAGCACCTGCGGCGAAGGCCGGTCCAGACCGGTGACCACTTCCTTGATCTGCGCGGCGGTCTTGTCGTCGGTCACAACGATCAGCCGGCGCGTCTCCGGATCGAAGGTGATGTCCGCCCCGCCGATGGGCTGCCCGTTGCCGGCGGTCGAGGACGACGAACGCGACGTGCCGCCGGACCCGCCGAAGCCGCCGAAGGGCGTGAACTGTGCCTGCGCCGGACCCGCCAGCGCGGCGGCCATCAAAAATCCCAACCCGATCGCTTTGAACGAAGCTTGTTTCATCATGTGCCTTTCAGAGTGAAGTGTCCTGGATTCCGAGGTTAATTGCGGCTGCCACCCAAGCCGCTCGATGTGCCGCCAAAACCGGTGCTGCCGCTGCTGCCAGTGCGGCCGCCCGAGCTGTTCCCGCCGTTGTTGCGCGTGGTGGTGCCGGTGCCAAAGCCGCTGCGCCCGCTCGAGCCGGTGGACTGCTGGCCGCTGCGGCCGTTCTGCGTCGGGAAGAGGCTCTGGAGGATTTGCTGCATCTGCGCGGGATCCGCGTTTTCCACGGGGATGACGAAGACCTTCTGCTGCTTCGCCGGATCGCCGTCGAGCTGGGTGATCATGCTGGCGATCTGCTCCATCAGCGAAGGCGAGGCGGTGACGAGCACCGAGCTGGTGCGGAGATCAGCCACGGCCACGACACGGTTTTGTTTCAGGGCGCGCTGGCTTTGACCGGCCGCCGCGCCGGACGTGGGGGGCGCTCCGCCGCCGAAGAAACTGCTGACGCGGCTGGCGCGGCTGCTGGTGCTGCTGCTGCTGGGATTGCTCTGGTCGGGGAACAGATTCTTGAGCATGTCCGCCGTCTCGGTGGCGTTGGCGTATTTCAGGCGGAACACCCGGATTTCCGTCACATCCTCCACCGGCACGTCCACCTGTTTGACCAGATCCTCGATCAGCGCAACCTGTTCCTCGGGCGCGCTGACGATGAGCGAGTTGCTCTGTTCGTCGGCGGAGGCGACGACTTTCGGCGTGGAGACGCGCCCGCTGCTGCCCGCGCCGCCGGGCGCACCGCCGGGTGCTCCGCCCGGGGCTCCGCCGAAGCGGGACATGAACAACTGCTGCCTCGGGTCCACCGCGCCCTGCTGGGAACCGCCGCGGGAGGAATCCGTGGCGAACATATCCTTGATCACGGTCGAAAGTGACTTGGCGTCGGCATACTTGAGCGGGAAGACCTTGACCGTGGAAACGCTTGAAATGGGCGAGTCCAGCGCCTTGATGATCTCGGCCACGCGCCGGATGTTGGTCTGCACGTCGGTGATGACAAGTGCGTTGGCCCCGGCGTTGGCCGTCATGGTCGAGGAGGACGGCAGCAGCGTCTCCAGGTTTTTGATCACCTGCTCGGCGCTGATGTATTTCACCGGCAGAATCTGCGTGACCATCTCGTCGGTGGCGGGAATCGCCTCGGGTTCGCTCCCCTTCCGGGTGGGGATGGCCCGCTGGCGGGCCTCGTCCTTGTTGATGATGTTGAGCGTGCGCCCCGTGCGGAAGGCTGTGTAACCGTTGCGGGAGAGAACGTTGTTCAACACTTCCACGGCTTCATCCTTCGTCAGCGGATCGTTGCTCCACACATCCACGCGACCCCGGATGTCCACCTTGGGCACGATGATGAAACCGGCGACCTCGCCGAAGTATTCCAGCACCTGCTCCAGCGGCACGCCGCGGAAGTTCAACCGCAGGCCCTTCTCCGTCTCGCTGGTCACGCGCTTGAGCGGCTCCCTGGCCGGCACAGGGGCGGGGGCAGGCGCAGGCGCAACAGCGGGCGTGGCCGGAAGCAGGGCCGCCGGTTTGACCGCATCAACCTTGGGCGCGGGCGGCACAACTGGCACGACGGGCGGGGCTGGTGCAGCGGGGGCAGCAGGAGCCGGCGGCGGCGCAGGCGGCGTTTTCGTCACCACCGGCGTTTGCGCCAGTGCGGTCACGGCCAGACTGGCCGAAAGAATGAGGGCGCGGGTGGTTTTCATCGTTTGTTCTCCTGTTCACGTTGCTGCATGAGTCGTTTCAAAATGTCGCTTTCGCTGCCGCCCGAACTGGACGTGGCCGCGGGCGCGCTGCCGGAACCGCCGGTTCCTGACGGACTGCTCGCAGTGCTGGAGCCGGTGGAGCCGCTTCCGGTGGGCGACGAGCTGGAAGATGTGCGCGTTTCCCGGCCGGACCTGGAATCCCGCGAGCTGCCGGAACGCGAGTCGCGGCTGGACCCGTAACGGGAATCCCGGCCGGAGCTGCTGCCGGAACTGGAGGACGAACCGAGTCCGGAGGAACCGCCGCCCGTGGGCGTGTAGCCCGGACTGAAATCCGCCGGCCGCTCCGACTCGCGCATCGTCCACGCACCCTCGTCCTCGCGGCGGAGCATGTAGCCGACCTTGAGCTCGACGGGTTTTCCGTTTGCCTCGAGTCGCACCAGGCTCTGCTCAATGTGGGTGATCTTGCAGCCGCCGATGCTCTCATCCACCCGGACCGCCTTGCGGTGCGAAGAGCTGGTGCCTTCAAAAAAGGCGACACTGCCCTTCGGGTAGGCCAGCGTGCCCAGCAGCGAGAAGGATTCGACGACCGGGTTGCGGCGCGGCGGGGCGACCTCCGTCCGGGCCGACGAACGGCGGGAGTTGAAAACATTGCGGTCTGGAATGCTCTTGAAGGTGTCGAAGCTTACGACAGGCGGCTGGACCGGGCTGTTCGTGCGCGTCTGCGCGGCGACCGTCAAGGCGGCGAACAGCAACGCCCCACCAACAACGAACGCCGCGAGGAGGGCGGGTTTCATGGCCCAACCGTCGCACGACCTGCCGGCAACGGCCAGCGCGTTCCCGCCCGGCTTCAGCCTGAACTCCGAAGCAGGCGGCTGATATTGTGGAGCGCGGCCTTCAGGCCGCATAAGTGGACGAGAAGCCGCCGCCATCCAGGCACACTTTTTCCTCCCGGCCTTCTGCGGCGTGAACGCCGCGCTCCGAGCGAGAGACTCGGCCACATGGCTGAAGCCGGAGGGCATCGCAGCGGCATCGCCCGCATGAACAGGGTTATTTCGCGTTCTCATTGTTCTTCGGGGTCAGCACCAGCCCGCTGAGCTGCAGCGACATGGTGAGATTGCGGCCATCGGTGTCTCGCGCCGTGAGATCCACCACATCCACCTTCATGGCCAGCGGGTCCTTTTCGATCTGATACAGGAACCGCGCGAGGCTCGAGAGGCTGCCGGATGCGTCGGCGCGACACTCCAGGGTTTGATACTCTTCGACGTTCGCCCGCTTCCACTGCGGCTTGAGACCGCTGATGCTCACGCCCGCCTCGCGCGACCACCGCTCGAAGGCCCGCAACGCCTGGCTCTCGGCCATGGAAACCTCGTTGGTCAGCGCGTTGGCGCGCATGGAGCCCCATTTTTCCCGGACGATCCGCTCGCGCTCCAGCAGCTTCGTGCCAGCGGCGACCTTCTTCTCCAGATCCCCGATTTCAGTGTTGCGCGCCTTCCAGCTCGCGGTGAGGGGCTGGAGGACGAACCGATCCCCCACCATCAGGAGGACGGCGGTGACGGCCAGGATGGCCAGCAGTTGCTCGCGGTTCTTGTTGTTCATCGGCTGGCCGGGGCGTTGTCCGCCCAGTGGAAGTTGAACGTGAACTCCATCGGCTGGCCGTTCTGGCCGCCCTTGATGTGCTCGACCTTCACGTCGGTGATCTGCTTCGAGGCGCGGAGCTGGTCGAGCATCTTGAGCCACGCCTGGTTGCTGCGCGCCGTGCCGCTGCACGTCACGCCCGAGCGGTCCCGAATCTCCACGGACTTCGCGGCGACCGTGCCATCCTCGGGAAACGCCTCGGTGATCTTCTTCAAGATGCTCAACGCGCGAAACGACTCGTCGAACCACGGGCGGTATTTCCTGATCCTGCCCTGCATGTCCTCGATCTGCGCGACCCGGACCTTCATGCCCGACCACTGTGAATTCAGCCGCGCGAGCTGCCACTGCTGCCAGCCGAACATCCCGGCAAACACCAGCGCCACCACCCCCAGCACGGCGGCCGCATAGACGAGCTTCTTTGAAGCGTGCTGCTCGGTGAACTGCTTCCACCTGCTGACACGCGGCGGCAGGAACTCGAAGAGCACCGGCTTGCCGGTCAAATGCCGCACGGCCAGGCTCAACGCGGCGGAGACCGCGGTGCCCGGCGGCAGTGCGACGCCCAGCTCCAGCGGCGCGAACTCCCTGACAGGCTGCGCCCGCAACCCCAGCGCCTCGGCACGTGGGCGGATTTGCTCGTGGAGTTCCTCCGCCAGCTCGCCCTGTCCGAAAACTTTCAGATTTCTCACGGTGCTGCGCACATCCTCCGGCAGCTGGCCGAGCGTGATGCGCAGCTCCCGCGCGAGATAATCGCTCTGCACGCGCCGCTCCGGGCCTTCCTGCTCAAACGCGCCTTCCAGCAGACGCAGCGCCGCGACGCCCCCCTGCGCGGTGACTT
>JBAYGL010000314.1:0-6541 GCA_041666725.1 Limisphaerales bacterium | reverse complement strand
GAAACGTGGATCCGGATGGGCGCACCGGACCCGCGTGCCGACACCACCGGTGCCACAGCCGCGCTCAAGGTGGATTGGGACAAGGCCCGCGCGCACTGGGCCTATCAGCCTGTAAAAGCTCCCGTAGTGCCCAAGCCCAAGAGCGGGAGCAAATGGGCGAAAAACGACATCGACAAATTTGTCCTCGCGAAACTCGAAACGAAGGGCATGACTCCCTCTCCGCTGGCGGACAAGCTGACGCTCATCCGTCGTGCGACGTTCGACCTCACGGGCCTTCCCCCGACTCCTCAGGAAGTCAGCAACTTCCTTGCGGACAATTCGAAGAACGCTTTCGAAAAGGTGATCGACAGGCTACTCGCCTCCCCCGCTTACGGCGAGCGCTGGGGACGCCACTGGCTTGATGTGGCGCGCTACGCGGATACCAGCGGAGACCGGAATGTGAGCCCCAAGGCACGCCCCAACTACCCGTTCGCATGGACCTACCGCGACTATGTCATCCAGGCGTTCAACGAAGACAAGCCCTACGACAAGTTCATCCGCGAGCAGATCGCCGGAGACCGCCTCGCGACGGCAGACAACAAGACCCCGCTGGCTGCGATGGGTTTCCTGATGGTTGGGAAACGGTTCATGGGAAACCAGAACGAGGTTCTCGACGACCGCATCGACGTCATCACGCAGGGGCTCATGGGCGTGACCGCCGCCTGCGCACGCTGCCACGACCACAAGTTTGACCCGGTTTCGCAGAAGGACTACTACGCGCTGCACGGCGTGTTCAACTCATCGGTCGAGCCCGCGGAGGAACCGGTGTTGTCCAAGGCCAAGTCCGATAAGGACTATCAGGACTTCATGAAGAAGGCCGAGGATCTCCAGGCGCGTTTCGACGCCGTCCGCGGCAACGAAGAGCTGCGGGTGCTGGACACTTTTCGCAACGTCGTGGACAAGTATCTCCTCGGAGTCCGCGAGGGCCTGAGCGCTGGCAAGAACCCGACGAAAATCGCACGAGAACGCGGACTTGACCCGGATATCTACGACCAGTGGAAGGACTACTTGCAGGCCGTCGCAAAAAAATCGAACCCCATCTTTAGTCCGTGGTTTGCCTTCGCCGCTTTGAGCGAACAGGATTTCAGCGCGAAGGCGGCCGGGCTGTCCGCGAAGTTCGCCGCTGACCGGTCGCTAAACGAACTCGTGGCCGGGCTCTTCACCACACCGCCGGGGAGCATCGCCACCCTCGCCGAAGCCTACGGGAAGCTGTTCCGGGAAACGGAAAAACTCGCCCAAAAGGGTCAACAACTCGATGGAGCCCGCTCCGGCCTGCTCGCGGTCCTCCATGAGAAGGGCACCCCGATCCACATCTCGGACAAGGGACTGCGCCGCATTCTCGGAGCAAGGCTGCCAAACATGGAGGCCGCCGAACGCGCGAAGCTCGATGAGCTCAAGCGCACGCATCCCGGCAGCCCCCCCCGGGCCATGACGCTTGTGGACTCCGAAAAACCAAAGGACTCCTATGTCATGATTCGTGGCGAGGCCAGCAACCGCGGCCCCATCGTCAAACGCCGATGGCTGGAGATATTCAACGGCTCGGACGACAAGCCCTTCACCACGGGCTCCGGACGGCTTGATCTCGCCAACGAGGTTGCGAGCAGGAACAACCCGCTCACCGCCCGTGTGTTTGTGAACCGCGTGTGGAACTGGCACTTCGGCGATGCCATCGTGCGAACCCTCGGCGACTTCGGCCTGCGCTCCGATCCCCCGTCGAACCGGGAACTGCTCGACTACGTCTCCGCCCGCTTCATGACCGATGGCTGGAGCGTGAAAAAACTCCACAAACTGATCATGCTTTCCGCGACGTGGCAGCAGACATCACGGGACATTCCGGCCAATTCAAAGATCGATCCGGGCAACTCCCTTTTCTGGCGGCAGAACCTCCAGCGCCTCGACTACGAATCTCTCCGGGACACGCTGCTTGCAATCGGAGGCAGGAACGAGTTCGACGAACGCGGCGGTCCCTCGGAAGACCTCACCGGCTCCGGGCGACGCACCATCTACGGCTACATCGACCGGGCGAAGATACCCGATGCCCTGCGCATCTTCGACTTCGCCAATCCGGACATGACCTCGCCGTCCCGGGTTCTGACGACGGTGCCGCTCCAGGCCCTCTTCTTCATGAACAACGGATTCATCGTGGAGCAGACCCGGAATGTGGTGTCCCGCCCCGAACTGCTGTCCGGCGCGAAGGACGAGGAGAAAATCACGTTCCTCTACCAGCTCTTATTTCAGCGCACCCCCTCTCCTTCGGAGCTGAAGCTGGCGGTTGAATTCATCACCGACCAGCAGGCCAAGCCCGCCACCGGCGGAGCGGACTTGCTCGCGTGGCGTTACGGCTATGGCGAATACGACACGGACGCGAAAAAAATCCTGAACTTTGAGTCAATGCCGTCGTTCGTCCGTGACTCGTGGGTGCTCGCCGACCGGGGGGACCTGCGGAAAAAGTCCGAACCCCGCAAGGACGGCTCGAAAAAGGAAAAGTCCCTGCCCGCCTTGAGCAGCATGGCCTTCGCCGTTTCCCTCAACGCAGTCGGCGGGGTGCCCGGCGACCCGAAACATTCCGTCATCCGCCGGTGGGTTGCGCCGCGTGACGGAGTCATCGGCTTCGAAGGCAGGCTGGAACACGACGCCAGGACCGGCGACGGCGTCGAGGCCATCGTGGCTCGGGCCACGGGCGGGCAGCTCGGTTCGTGGCAGGCCGCCGGCAAGGATGTGACGACGAGTTTGAAGGCCATCTCCGTGAAGCGCGGAGAAGCCATTGACTTCATCGTCACGAGCCGGGGGACTTCGGAAGGCGACGGGTTCCGCTGGGCACCCATTGTCCACATGCCGGGTGTGAAACCCGGCCAGGAATACGTCTGGAACGCACAACACGAGTTCAGCGGTCCGATCAAGGAGAAGATCCAAAGCCAGCCCTTCTCTCCATGGGAGCGCCTCACCCAGGCGCTTCTGATGAGCAACGAATTCATCTACCTCAACTGAGGCGGCCGCATTTCCGCGCAGAGTGCTCAAATCCCGGACGCTGAAGCTGGCCCGAGCGCAACCCGGTTTCAACCTACCGCCGGGAGGCATCCGTAAACTCAAAGGTGGCCGCCATGCAGCGATGCTGGGAGGGACGGCCTTCCTCAACCTCGGCATGGATGGGCCTGAGTCCGGTCTTGCTGCAATAAATGTTGTCCAGCCGCAGCCACGCGGGGAGTTTCGCGTCTCCTGGGAAAGTGGCTCCCTCGCCCTGGCCACGCACATTGAAGGCTTCGATCCAGTTGTCCCTGTAAAGATGATAGATGATGCCGTGCGTCGGCACGTTGAAATCGCCGCACACAATGAACGGAGCCTTGGCCAGACGGGTGATCTTGACTATCTGCCGGGCGAGTTCCTGCTGATTCTTGAAGAAACGCACGTTTTCCTCGTGGATTTGCCCGCTGAAACCCGTCGATTTTCCCAACATTGAAAGGAGGGCGCTCGGGCTTTTCATCGCCATCAACTGGGAACGCGGCGTGGGCATGTGAACGGTGAAGACCAGCAGGGCGCGTCCGTCCACGTCCAGTTCGAACCACGCGGCAACCCGCTGCCGGGGATCGACAGGATCGGGCATCGGCAGGACATCCGCCGCACGCACGGGATACTTGCTGATGAGGATGAACTGGTCCTTCCCGGCGACATAACGATCCGGGTAGTCCTTCGCGAACGCAGGTCCTCTCCCGCTGGCACTGGCATCCTGCAGTGCGATGATGTCCGCCTTCTGGAGGTCGGCAAACGCCCGGAAGCTCTTGTTGTGGTCCTGCCCGATGTTGTTGGTGACAACCTTGAAAGACGGTCCCAGCGGTCGTCCGTGATTGTGCCAGCGCAAATCCATGAACGCGAAAATCATGACCGGAAAGCACAAGGCGAGCGGAATCAGCAGCCTCGCGTAAATGAAGATCGCCAGAAAACCCAGCGGGATGATGGGCAGCAGCCACACCCAGGGCGGCGCATACATCATCGTGCTCAGAAACTGATGGTCCTCCGCAAGAAACTCCAACCCGTAGAGAAGCCCAACAAAACCCACGCAGTAGATCACGGTCAGCGCAGTCATGATCCATCGCGCCCACATCATGAGCCGGGCCAGGACGGTCATGTCGTTCGGGTGCGGCACGCCAAATTCACGCGGGCGGGCGCCACCGGGAGCGGGTCGGGGATCGCCGGGATCTTCGGGAGGGTAATCGCGAGCAGCCATATGTCGTGTCATGCGAACGGCGAAGCTGGCTTGCCGTCCTGCTTATTGCGGGAAAGAAGTAGTCGGCGGGCTTTCGGATTGCACGGAAAAAGAAGCGGAGATTTCACGCGGGCCCCGGCCGGCTTGCTTTGTCCGGACCACCCCGCAGAATCCCGATCGCGGCAACACTTGCTCCCCGTGAACATCGCTGATCCGACATGCCGGTTCGTGCCCATCCCATGAACGTCCTGCCTCCCATCATCGCCACCTATTCCATCGTCGCCTTCGATCCCGCCACGGGCGACCTCGGCGTGGCCGTGCAGAGCAAGTTCTTCGGCGTCGGCACCGTCGTCCCGTGGGCGAGGGCCGGCGTCGGAGCCATCGCCACGCAGGCCGCGGCCAACGTCACCTACGGCCCGCGCGGGCTTGACCTGCTCGCCAACGGCAGCACGCCTGAGCAGACAGTCCGCCTCCTCACGGAAACCGACGGAAACTCCGACCAGCGCCAGCTCGGCATCGTGGACGCCAGGGGCCGCGCCGCCAGCCACACGGGCCCGGCGTGCAACGCCTGGGCCGGGCACATCGTGCGCCCGAATTTCTCCGTGCAGGGCAACATCCTTGCGGGCGAAGCCGTCGTGCAGGCCATGGCCGCAGCCCACGAAAAGGCGCGCGCCGCTGCGGACGGCGAACTGGCCGACTGGCTCGTCGCCGCGCTGCACGCCGGGGAAGGTGCCGGCGGAGACGCGCGTGGCCGTCAGTCCGCCGCGCTCTTCGTCGTCCGCGAGCGGGGCGGCTATGCCGGCGCGAATGATCGCTACATAGACCTCCGCGTGGACGACCATCCGGACCCCAACGTCGAACTCAGTCGCCTGCTGGAAATCCACAAGCGCTTTTACCCGGGCCTCCACCGCAACCGCCCGGCCCGCTGATGCCAGCCCCCGCCACCGAGCCTTCCCTGCGACGTCGCCTCGTGATGCGGCTGGCACGGGCAGCCTTGGTGACGGCCGGCTTGCTGGCTTTTCTTTCCATGACCGACCACGCCCCCACCAATCTCGGCCTCACCGACGGCAGGCTCGCGCCCTGCCCCGACTCGCCCAACTGCGTCAGCAGCACTGCGACCGATCCGCGCCATGCCATTGCTCCATTCGCCCTCGACCGATCCGTCGCGGAGGCAAAGTCCGAGTTGAAGCGCGTCATCGCAATTTTGCCCCGCGCCAAACTCATCGCCGAGCGGGACAACTACCTCCACTTCGAGTTCCGCAGCCTGATTTTCCGTTTCGTGGATGACGTGGAATTTCACGTCGCCGAAACCACGAAGGTCATCCATGTCCGCTCCGCCTCGCGCGTCGGCCACAGCGACCTCGGCGTGAACCGGCGGCGCATCGAATCCATCCGCTCATTCCTGCCGGAGACGATGCGGATCGCGCCGTAGCCGCCGAGGTAAGAAGGCGGATTCGTCAGAGCGCTCGGGGTCCGCCTCCTCGCCTCGGCGGCTACGAAGTTCTCGGAACGTTGTAGTTTTCGCCGCGAGGCTGGGGATGGAAGGCTGCGCGCGTGATTGACGCTGAAATCCCGCCCCGGCACGCTGCCGGTCGTCCGCTTCACCGACTATGAAAAAGTTCCTCTCCCCTGCCCTGCTCCTCCCCGCTCTCAGCACCATCGCGTCCGCCGCCGAGGCATCCCACACCTTGTCCGTGCGCGGGAATCCGTTGCCCGAGGCGCTGGGTTCCATGGTCGTGTTCGCGCTGGTCGGAATCATCACCGCCATCGCCGGCTACCGGCTCTTCGACAAGTTCACGCCGGGCAACCTGCACAAGGAAATCCTCGAAAACAAGAACGTCGCCGCCGCCGTCATCGCGGCCGCCGTCATCCTCGGCGTCTGCCTCATCGTCGCGGCCTCGATCATGGGCTGAACGGTCCGAACCTTCCGTGAAACGGAGCCAACACATCCGGCTGGTGCTCGTGGGCGGATTGTCCACGGCAGCCCTGGCGACTGGCGACCCGGCGGTGCAGGCGCAGTCCGCGCCCACGCGCGCCTACGCGCTGCAGAGCAACGCCTTCACCAACGACCACTACCTGTCCTACGCCGGCTATTACCACGCGCCCTACCGCGCCTGGTTTCCGCTCCGTTACAATCACTTCGACCCACAGCAGCAGAAGTATTTTCACGGCGGACAATGGTCGCCGCAGCCGCATCAAAGCTTCACGAACATCTCCTTCCCGTTGCCCGAAGCCGTGGCGGCGGCCAACGCTGCGGAGCCCAGGCCGCCGGCCGGCAACACGGCAGCTCGTGGCGGTTTC
>JBAYGL010000313.1:0-6543 GCA_041666725.1 Limisphaerales bacterium | reverse complement strand
ATTTGCTTCGGGCAGCACTGTCCACGTCGCGGTGAACGGCCGCTATCGCGGCTGCTACTTGCTCGCCAGCGCGTTACGGGCAAATTCCGCCCAGCTCATTGCGGGGCTCTCCGCCGACCACGAGCTGGCGCTCTTGAGCGGTGACAACGGGAAGGAGTGCGATCAGTTCCGTGCGTTGTTCGGCCCCGACGCAGATTTGAAATTCAACCAAAGCCCGGTCGACAAACTCGGCTTCATCAAGCGCCTCCAGCGAGACGGCAAAACCGTGATGATGGTCGGCGACGGCCTGAACGACGCCGGAGCCCTCAAGCAGGCGGATGTCGGCATCGCGGTGGTCGAGAACGTCAGCGCGTTTTCACCGGCGAGCGACATCATCGCCTCGGCGACGATGGTGCCGCGTTTGAGCGCCGTCCTGCGGTTCGCGAAACAGTCCGTGGCGACGGTGCGCGCGGCGTTCCTGATTTCCACCGTTTACAACGTGGTCGGCGTGAGCATTGCAGCCAGCGGAAATCTCTCGCCCGTGGTCTGCGCGATCCTCATGCCGCTGAGTTCCGTGTCCGTCGTGGCCTTCGCCTGCGGCGTGACAGCGTGGTTGGGAAGAGGTTTGAGAGTTGAGATGCCGAAGGCTGCGGCCTCTCAACTCTCAACTTTCAACCCTCAACCCACCGGAGGTGCCGCATGAGCGTCATCTTCCTGCTCATCCCCCTGAGCATCATATTCGCAGCGGCATTCCTGTTTGCCTTCGTCTGGTCCGTGCGCTCAGGCCAATACGAGGACACCACCACGCCTTCGATGCGCGTGCTGCTTGATGAAAAGAGCGTCACCAAACCCGGGCCTCCCCCGTGCCCGACAACTCTCCAAAACTGAAATGAACACCAACATCGAAACGTTCAAATACGACAACCGCATCGTCCGTGCGTTCGCGATTGCCACCATCGTCTGGGGGCTCGTGGGCTTCAGCGCGGGCCTGCTCATCGCCTGCCAGCTCTTCTGGCCGGAGCTGAACCTGAACCTCCAGTTCACCACCTTCGGCCGTCTGCGCCCGCTGCACACGAACGCCGTCATCTTCGCCTTCGTCGGCAACGGCATGTTCATGGGCATCTATTACTCGCTCCAGCGGCTGTGCAAGGCCCGCATGTTCAGCGACAAGTTGAGCTGGCTGAACTTCTGGGGCTGGCAGGCCATCATCATCAGCGCGGCCGTGACGCTGCCGCTCGGCCTCACCTCCAGCAAGGAATACGCGGAACTGGAGTGGCCCATCGACATTGCCATCGCGGTAATCTGGGTCGCGTTCTCGATCAACCTGTTTGGCACGATCCTCAAGCGCCGGGAGAAACACCTCTACGTCGCCATCTGGTTCTACATCGCCACCGCCGTCACGGTGGCGATGCTGCACATCGTCAACTCGCTCGAGATGCCCGCCGGATTGTTCAAGAGCTACTCCATCTACGCCGGCGTGCAGGACGCGCTGGTCCAGTGGTGGTATGGCCATAACGCCGTCGCGTTCTTCCTGACCACGCCCTACCTCGGCCTGATGTATTACTTCCTGCCCAAGGCGGCCGAGCGGCCCGTGTTCAGCTACCGGCTCTCCATCATTCACTTCTGGGCGCTCCTCTTCATCTACATCTGGGCGGGGCCGCACCACCTGCTCTACACCGCCCTGCCAGACTGGGCGCAATCGCTCGGCATGGTGTTCTCGCTGATGCTGATCGCACCGAGCTGGGGCGGCATGTTGAACGGCCTGCTCACGCTGCGCGGCGCCTGGAACAAGCTGCGCGAGGAGCCCATGCTGAAGTTCATGGTCGTGGCCGTGACAGCCTACGGAATGGCAACGCTCGAAGGCCCGATGCTCGCCATCAAGAGCGTCAACTCGCTTTCGCACTACACCGACTGGACCATCGCCCACGTCCACACCGGCGCGCTCGGCTGGAACGGCTTCCTCACCTTCAGCGTGCTCTACTGGCTCTTCCCGCGCCTCTACAACACCAGGCTCTACTCGGTGAAGCTCGCGAACTGGCACTTCTGGCTCGGGCTGCTGGGCATGATGTTCTACGTCATCCCGATGTATTGGAGCGGCATCACGCAGGGGCTGATGTGGAAGCAGTTCACCAACGAGGGCTTCATGCAGTATCCAAACTTCCTCGAAACCGTGCTGCAGCTCATCCCGATGTATAAACTCCGCGCCATCGGCGGCACGTTCTACATCCTCGGCGCGTGCCTGATGACCTACAACCTTTACAAGACCGCCAAGTCCGGCGTGTTTGTGCCGGAGGTGGAGGTGCAGGCCCCCTCGTTGAAGTCACAGCCAGAGCACCCGGAGGAGAAGCACCCGTGGGGCCATCGCTGGATCGAATCCAAGCCCATGGTGATGACCGCCTTCGCCCTGGTTGCCGTGGCCATCGGCGGCCTCGTCGAAATCATCCCGATGTGGATCATCAAGGAAAACATCCCGACCATCGCCAGCGTAAAGCCCTACTCCCCGCTGGAAGTGCTCGGCCGCGACATCTACATCCGCGAGGGCTGCGTGGGCTGCCACTCGCAGATGATCCGTCCGTTCCGCAGCGAGACCGAGCGCTATGGCGAATACTCGAAGGCGGGCGAATTTGTCTTCGATCATCCGTTCCTGTGGGGTTCCAAGCGGACCGGCCCCGACCTGCACCGCATCGGCGGCAAGTATCCCGACGCGTGGCATTTCAACCACATGGACGACCCGCGCCTGACCTCGCCCGGGTCCATCATGCCGCGTTACCCGTGGCTGCTGACTCAAAAACTGGAGACCAGTTCACTGCCCGCGCGCATCGGTGCGCTGCGGAAAGTTGGCGTCCCCTACCCCGCCGGCTTCGAGGCCACCGCCCAGAAAGAACTGGAGACGCAGCAGAAGAAAGTCGTCGAAAACCTCAAGGTGGGCGCCATCACGAACGCTCCTGCCGACCGCGAAATCATAGCCCTCGTGGCCTATCTGCAACGGCTTGGCACGGACATCAAGGTGAAACCCGCGGCCCCCGCGGCACCGGGCGCACCCCCGCCGCCTCCGCCAAAGACCGCACGGACGGACTCCACAACCCCGGCCCGCAACTAAGGCGACACCATGATCAAAAACGCGCTCACTGACATCGGAGGCATCGGAATCTACGGCGTTATTTCGATCTGCCTGTTCTTCGCCGTATTTACCGGCGCGTTGTTCCTCACGCTCCGGATGAAAAAGTCGTTCGCTGACAAGATGAGTTCCCTGCCGCTCGACGACGGCGACAACACTGACAAAGGAGTTCCCCATGAATAACGACCCCCAAGAACCCAAGCTGCTCGATCACGACGCCGACGGCATCCGCGAACTCGACAACCTCCTCCCGCGCTGGTGGGTGTGGCTCTTCTACGGCTGCATCGCCTTCGCCGCGGGCTATCTCGTTTATTACCACGTCATGAAGGCCGGCCCGCTTCAGGCCGCCGAATACGACGCCGAGTGGAAGGCGGGCGAGGCGCTGAAGTCCGCCGCGCTCTCGAAATTCGAGGCCACCATCGCCACGCTTGCGCCATCACAGGACAAGATGGTGCTGGGCCAGGGCCAGCAGGTTTTCACGACCTACTGCGTCCCCTGCCATCGTCCGGATGGCGGCGGACTGGTCGGCCCGAACCTCTGCGACGACTACTGGATTCACGGCTCCAACTTCGTGGACAACGTGAAGGTCATCATCAACGGCGTGCCCGACAAGGGCATGCTGACCTGGCGCGGCATTCTCAAGCCCGGCGAAGTCCACGCCGTCGCCAGCTACATCTACCGGTTCCGCGGCACGAAACCGCCGAACCCCAAGCCGCGCGAGGATCAGGCCCCCAAGCCGACCGGGCCGAGTCCGTTTGAATAATTCGAGATTCCGCCCAACCCTGCCGTTGGCCCATGATCGCCGCCGTCGTGGAAGAAAAACCCAAACCCAACGTTCACGGCGAGCACAGCGCCGTGCAGGAAATCCAGTGGGATGATTTCCGCGACCATCTCTCCACTGCGGAGAAGGACGGACGTCGCCGCTGGCTCTACCCCAGGAGGCCCGCCGGCTTCTGGCATGATCATCGCACCAGGCTGAGCTGGCTGCTCATCGCGGTCATGTTCGCCGGCCCGTGGATTCACATCGGCGGAAACCCGCTCCTGCTGGTCAACATTGTGGAGAGGCGCTTCTCCATTCTCGGCCAGATTTTCTGGCCGCAGGACACGGTCATCTTCGCCGTCGCGATGCTCGTGTTCTTCGCGGGCATCATGATTTTCACCACCGCCTTCGGCCGGCTCTGGTGCGGATGGACCTGCCCGCAGACGGTGATGATGGAGATGGTCTTCCGAAAACTGGAATACCTCATCGAGGGCGACGCCGCCGAGCAGCGCGCCCTGGATGCGGAAGCATGGACCGGGCGGAAGATTTTCAAGAAGGCGCTCAAGCACATCGTGTTTTTCAGCGCGTCGTTCATTGTGGGCAACACCCTCCTTGCCTACATCATCGGCAGCGACCAGCTGCTCCACATCCAGCTCGACGATCCGCGCAACCATGTCGTCGGCCTGACCTTCATGATCCTGTTTTCCCTGCTCTTTTACGCCATCTTCGCGCGCTTCCGCGAGCAGGCCTGCACCTTCATCTGCCCCTACGGACGCTTCCAGTCGGCGCTGCTGGACGAAAACACCCTGCTCGTCGCCTACGACAACAAACGGGGCGAGACGCGCGCCCCGCTGCATCGCGACGAGACCTTTGACCAGCGCAGGGCCGAGGGCAAAGGCGACTGCGTGAACTGCCATGCCTGCGTGGCGGTGTGCCCCACGGGCATCGACATCCGCAACGGCGTGCAGATGGAATGCGTGAACTGCACCGCCTGCATTGACGCGTGCGATGCCATCATGGACAAGGTCGGCCGGCCGCGCGGTCTCATCCGGTTCGCATCGCTGAACAACATCACGCACGGCACCAGGCAGCGTTTCACCCCGCGCATGGCGCTCTACTCCGGCGTGCTCACGGCCCTCATCTCGCTGTTCATCTACCTTGTGTTCACGCGTTGCGACGTGGAAACCACCCTGCTCCGCGCGCCGGGTTCGCTCTTCCAGGTCACCCCCGGGGGCAGGATTGAAAACCTCTACACGATGAAGATCGTCAACAAGACGATGCATGACATCCCGGTTGAACTGCGCCTGGAAAACCTTTCCGGCACAGTCCGCGTGATGGGCGGCGGCGGCTTCACCGTCCCGGCGGCGAAGCTTGCGCAAACTTCCGTGTTGATCGAGCTCGACCCCGGGCAGCTCCACCACACCAACACGAAGCTCAAGATCGGGATTTACACAGCGAAGGGCAGGCTGCTCGAAACCGTGGCCACCGCCTTCGCCGGGCCGCGCGAAAGCGATCACCACGAGGAAAGCGAAAAGCATGAAAACGAACGCCGCTAACCAAGCCCCCCCGCGCAGCGCGTGGCCTTACGCCATCATCGCCTGGTTCATCGTCTTCGGCTCCGCGATGGCCGTCTGGATTGCCGTCGCCCTGCGACAGAACATGGACCTGGTGAGCGCGGACTACTACGAGCACGAAATCCGCTACCAGCAGCAGATCGACCGGCAGGCCCGCACACAGTCGCTCGAAGCGAAAGCCAGGCTCACCTACGACGCCGGACAACAGCGCCTCACCATCGCCCTCCCGGCCGGGCACGCCTCGCAGGCCCGCGGCAAAGTCGCCCTCTACCGGCCTTCCGATGCGAGGCTGGATCGCGAATCAAAATTGTCAGTCAACTCCGCCGGTGAACAGATGCTCGACACCAAGGGCCTGCGGCCCGGGCTTTGGAAAGTTCGCGTGCACTGGACCTTCGGCGGGGAAGAATACTTTTACGACCAGGCCGTCACCATCACGCCACCCGCCTGAACCGTCATGGAGCTCTGGACCACATTTATGCTGGGCCTTTTGGGCAGCGCCCACTGCGCCGGCATGTGCGGTCCGCTCGCGCTCGCCCTCCCGGCCACGGGCAATGCGCGCGCCACGTTCCTCGCCGGCCGCGTGCTTTACAATCTGGGCCGCATCGTGACGTATGCGGCGCTCGGAGCAGTGTCCGGCCTGCTCGGCCGGGGTTTCGTGCTGGCCGGCTTTCAGCGGTGGATTTCCCTCGCCGCCGGGGCCGCCATCCTGGTCAGCCTGTTCGTTTCATCGCGTTTCGCCCTCAGCCTGCCAGCGGTGACAGCCGTCGGCTGGCTCAAGACCGCCCTGGGCAGCCTGCTCCAAAAACGCTCGCTTGACTCCATATTCACACTCGGCTTGCTGAACGGACTCCTCCCGTGCGGCCTTGTGTATGCAGCCTGTGCGGCCGCGACGGCCACCGGCCATGTCCTCGACGGCGCGCTGGCGATGTTCGCCTTCGGCCTCGGCACCGTGCCGATGATGCTGGGACTCTCCCTCGCCGGGCCCCGCCTGCACACGCTCCTGCGCTTCAAGCTCCAGCGTCTCGTGCCGGCGAGCCTTGCCATCGTCGGCCTGCTCCTCGTCCTGCGCGGCCTCGCGCTGGGCATTCCGTATCTCAGCCCCGTGCCGGGCT
>JBAYGL010000312.1:0-6545 GCA_041666725.1 Limisphaerales bacterium | reverse complement strand
CTCTTCTGGTGGCGCGCCGGCGATCCGCCGCCGGATGAGTTCGACTCCACCGGCGGCGGCAAATGGACGCACCTTCAGCCGCAGCCGAAGGGAACCCCTGCGCCGAAGACGAAAGCCCCGCGCCAATACGGCAACTTCGCCAGCGCCGATGGCGGCTTCGGCCCGGAGATGGGCATGGCCCGAGTCCTCATGGCGAAGCAGCCGAGGCCGCTGGCCATCGTGAAGGCCGCATGGAGCGGCACGAGCATGGCGCAGGACTGGAACCCCGCCGACCCCGGCGACGGTGGCTCGTGCTACCGCGCGCTCGTGGCCGAGACGAAGGCCGCCCTCGCCGCCGCCAGGGCCCGGGGCATCACGCTCCGGCTCCGTGCGTTAGTGTGGGTGCAGGGCGAGAGCGATGCGAACGCCACCGCCGCGCCGCGCTACATGCAGGCCCTCGGCGACATGATCGCTGCGCTGCGGAAGGAACTGGCCGCCCCGCAGCTCATCGCGCTGCTGGCCGTGAACCCGCGGTTTGGCAACGACAAGAATCCGTTCGTCCCCAAAATCATCGAAGCCCAGCAGGCGCTCGCCGCCAAGGACAGGCTCTGCGCCTACGTGGACACCGTCGGTGCCGAGACGTTGCTGCCCTCGCGCACGCACTTCACCTCCGCCGGCACGCTGGACGTGGGCCAGCGGTTTGCTGAAGCGCTGTTGAAGTTGGAGGTCGACACCGCTGCTTCGGTCGTTGGTGCGCCGTTCCCCGGCAAGGTGTCGCAGTGGAACGGCTACGACCGTTACGACTTCCAGGTGGACGGGAAGAACGTCCTGGTCGTCACACCCAAGCAGGCCGCGCCCGGCAAGCCGTGGGTCTGGCACGGCGAGTTCTTCGGCCACAAGCCCGCGCCGGACATCGCGCTGCTGGGCAGGGGCTTTCACATCGTTTATCTCAGCGTGCCGAACATGCTCGGCTGCCCGGACGCGGTGGGACATTGGAACCGGCTTTACGCGGAGCTGACGGGCAAATACGGCTTCGCGAAGAAGGCGGCGCTGGTGGGCCTGAGCCGGGGCGGCCTCTATTGCTACAACTGGGCGAGCGCGAACCCGGACAAGGTGGCGTGCCTCTACGGCGATGCGCCGGTGTGCGACTTCAAGAGCTGGCCCGGCGGCAAGGGAAAGGGCAAGGGGAGCAAGGGGGACTGGGCGCTGACGTTGAAGGTGTATCACTTCGCCGGCGAGGCCGAGGCGCTGGCCTACAGGGGCAATCCCGTGGACAGCCTCGTGCCGCTCGCGAAGGCGAAGGTGCCGCTGCTGCACGTCTTCGGTGACGCGGACGACGTGGTGCCGTGGGAGGAAAACACGGGCGTGATCGCGGAGCGTTACAAGGCGCTGGGCGGGGACATCACGCTGATCCGCAAGCCGGGCGTGGGGCATCACCCGCACGGGCTGGAGGACTCGACGCCGATCGTGGAGTTCATCGCGAAGCACGCGGTGGCGAAGTAGTCCGTTCCCGGATTCAACGGTGTCAAAGCCCGCAAGACCGGAGTCATGAGGGAGGCCCCTAGCCAGGATTCAGGGATTTCACCGCTTGTTTAACGGGAGCCAACACCTATCCTGAGCGCGCCATGAGTGAGTCACGGGAAAAGACGGTTGAGTCCGTCACGCCTCTTCCGCAGGAGGCATCCCTCGCCCGTTTGAAGCACTCGCTCGAGTCTGCGCGCCGGAACGCGGCTTCCGCCCTGTCTGAATTTCTTGCCGAACGTTTTTCCGAAGGGACTCCCGAGGCGGCGCCAGGCCAGAAGCCGTTGCCAGCCGCAGCCTACGAACTCGGGCGCATCCTCGCCAGGGGGGGCATGGGGGCCATCATTTCCGCGCGCGACAACAGCATCCAGCGCACGGTTGCCCTGAAGGTCATCCTCAGCGGCGCGGAGGCTTCGGACGAGCACATCCACCGGCTCATCACCGAGGCGCGGATCACCGGGCAGCTGGAGCATCCGAACATCGTCCCGTTGCACGAGCTTGGCGTCACCGATGACGGTGTCGTTTACTACACGATGCGCCTGGTCGAGGGCGTCACCCTCAGCGAGGTCCTTGAGATGATCCGCCACAAGGACAGGAGGGCCCTCGCGAAATATCCGCTGCGCGTGTTGTTGACCGTCTTTCAAAAAACCTGTGACGCCGTTGCGTTCGCGCACTCGCGCGGGGTCATCCATCGCGACCTCAAGCCGGACAACATCATGCTCGGGGAGTTCGGCGAGGTGTTCGTCATGGACTGGGGGCTGGCGAAACGCGTGCGCCAGAACACGCGCGAGTCGGACACCGCGCAGCGGAATCCCGTGTCGATGGCCGATCTCGCCCAGGACAGCTTCAAGACGTTGTCCGGCCAGGTGAAGGGCACGCCGCGCTACATGGCGCCCGAGCAGGCCGAGGGCCGTGTCGAGGACATCGACGAGCGGACGGACATCTACGCGCTGGGAGCCATCCTCTACACCATCCTCACCCTGCATCCGCCCGTCGGGGGAGAATCGGTCAACGAAGTTCTCACCAACGTCGTGTCCGGAGCCATCACGCCGCCCACGAATTACAACCCGAGCATCACCCGCATCTCGCGTGTGAAGCAGCCGCTCCCGCCACCCAAGCCCATTCTGTCGCCCCTTGATCATTGTCCTGACCGGCGGATTCCTGCCGCACTTTCCGCGGTTGTCATGAAGTCGCTCACCCGCGACAAGTCAAAGCGCTACCAGACCGTCGCGGAACTTCAGCAGGACATTTCAGCCTACCAGGGAGGGTTTGCCACCGCAGCCGAGGGGGCCAGCGCGTTCCGCCTCCTGTTGCTTCTCGTGCGCCGCCACCGCACGGAATTTGTCCTCATTGGATTGTCCCTGGTGATGATGATGGCCCTGGCCGTCACCTTCACCCGGAAGGTGACGACGGCTCTCACGGAGCTGAAGGAAACCGCCCCCTCCTTTTATGCCGAGGCGAAAGCCCTCGTGGACGAGGTCAAGTTCGCAAAGGCGCTGACGAAGGTGAACTACGCCATCCACCTCCAGCCGGACGATGCCCGCTTCCACGCGCTGAGGGGCAACATCCTCCAGTCCATGTTCCAGTTCGCAGAGGCACGGGAAGCCTACGAGCGCGCCCTGGAACTGGAGCCTGCGCTGCGCCCGGCGGCGGACAATCTGAAGCTGTGCGAAAAAATCCTCCTGGACAACGCCGGACGCGCGACGCTCCGGCCTGAAAGCCTCGCCGACCTCCGTGTCCTGATGAGCCGCCAGCAGCGCTCCGCCGAGGCGCTTGCCGTGGCCACGCGCGAAAGCCGGGGCGCACAGGCGACGTTTGAATCGTGGAGGGCGCTGACGCATAAACTCGGGCTGGTCGGAGCCGTCAGGCGTGAAGCCGGCGGCATCCTCCTCTCGGTGCAGCAGCCTGAGTTCAACGACCTCACCCCCTTCCGCGCCGCGCCGCTGGTCAAGCTCTTCATCCGTGACACACAGGTGGACGACCTGGGTCCGCTGAAGAACATGCCCCTCACGGTCCTCGACGCCGGCAGCACGCGCGTGGCCGACATCTCCGCCTTGAAGGGGATGCCGCTGCACAGCCTGGACATCTCCCGCACCCGCGTGACCAGCCTTGAACCACTGCGCGGGATGCAGCTCGGCATGCTGAACCTCGCTCATACGCGCGTCTCCGATCTGGGCCCGTTGAAGGGGATGCCGGTGCATCACCTCCAGCTCGAGGGATGCACCAATCTCACGGATTTTTCCGCCCTGGCCGAGTGCAGGCAGCTGGAAGGCATCACCCTGCCGGTGGGGGCGAAGAATCTGGAACCCCTCAAACAGCTCCCCAAGCTCAGGCGCATCGGCTATTCGCTCCCCGAAGGCGGCTGGGAATATGTTCCCCTCTCGGATGGCCTGTGGAAAATCCAGGACCCGCGTGCGAACGGCAAGTGATCCGGCCTACGGTGCCTTTCCCGCCCGCCGCTCCAGCCTCAGCCGCGCCACCCGCATCCCGTCCAGCGACTCGACCCGCAGTGTGAATGCGGCGAGTGACACCTCCTCGCCCTGCTTGGGAAAGCCGCCCAGCCTGTGCGTCACAAAACCGCTGGTGGTCGTGATCTCCTCCTCCTCCGTCAGCGTTTCGCCGACCAGCTCCTCGAGCTCATGCAACGGCAGCGCGCCGTCCACATCCCACAGGTTGTCCCCGGTTTTCTGAAGCAGCGGCTTCTCCTGGTCGAACTCGTCCTGAATCTGGCCGACCACTTCCTCGATGATGTTCTCCAGGGTGATCAGGCCGATCGTGCCGCCGTATTCGTCCACCACCACCGCCATGTGCAGTTTTCGCTCGATGAACAGCTGCATCAGCCGCTGGAGCCGCGCCGTCGGCGGCACGTAGATCAGCTTGCGCGCCACAACCACCAGACCCGCACCGCTGCGTGTCTTGAGCCGCTGCGCGTAAAGATCCTTGATGTGGATGACCCCCAGCGTGCGGTCCACGTCGCCGCCCTCGCACAGCGGAAAGCGGGAGTAACGCGTCTTCTCGGCGATTTCGAGGCAGTCGGCGATGCTGGCCTCCGTGTCGAGCGGCGTGATTTCCGCCCGGGGCCGCATCACCTCGCGGGCCACGCGGCGGTGCAGATCCAGCGCGTTCAGGACGATTTCCCGGCCGAACTTCGATGACCCGGCGCGTTTCTGCGAGGCGTCGAAGAGCAGGCGCAGTTCCTCCTCCGAATGCGCGCCCTCGTGCTCGGAGGCGACGGGGATTCCAATCTGCCGGAGCAGCCAGAGCGCGCTGTGATTCAGCACCCAGATGAACGGGAACGCGACGAGGTAAAACCACCGCAGCGGATACGCGACCCACAACGCGCCCTCCAGCGGCTTCTTGATGGCCAGCGATTTCGGCGCCTGCTCGCCGGCGACGATGTGCAGGAAGGTGATGACCGAGAAGCCGATTGCAAACGCGCTCGTCGCACGCACGCGATGCCATTCCTCGCCCGTCCAGCCCAGCCAGCCGAAAACGGGCTTCAGCAGCGCCTCGAAAATCGGTTCGCCAATCCAGCCCAGCGCCAGGCTGGCCAGCGTGATGCCGAGCTGCGCGGCGCTGAGGTAGGCGTCGAGGTTTTGAAGGATGTGCTGCGCCATGCGCGCACGGCGGTTGCCGTGGGCGATGAGCGGCTGGAGCTGCGTGTCGCGCACCTTCACCAGCGCGAACTCCGCCGCGACGAAGAAGCCGTTCAACCCCACCAGCACCAGCACGGCCAGCACCTTGAGCAGAATGAAGATGACCTCGTCGCCGCTCACAGTTTCACCTCCCCGAAGACGGCCTTCAAAAGATCCTCAAGGCTCACCACCCCCAGCTCGCGCCGGTCGTGCGCCAGCACGATGCCCAGCCGCTGGCCGCTCCGCTGCATCGCGCGCAGGGCGTCCTCCAGCCGCAGCTCTTCGTCGAGGTAGAGCGCCGGTTGCAGGTAGTCGGCCGCCATCTTCTGTTCATCCACCTCCGCCTGGAACAACAGCCGCCGCAGGCTCAGCACCCCCGCCACGCGCGTCCGCCCGGGGCGCGATTCGCACACCGGCATCCGCGTGAACTGCCGTTGACGGAACAGCTCCATCACATTCTTCATCGGGGTCGTGGTCTCGACGGTCACGACCTTTTCCCAGGGCACCGCCACCGAGCGGACGGTGAGATTCTGCAGGTCCAGCACGCGGTTGATCATCACGCGCTCCTCGCTGGTCATGCCCTGTGCGGATTCCTGCATCAGCCGTCGCAGCTCGTCGCGGTTGGCGAACAGGTGGCCGGTGAAGACCCGGCCGCCCGTCCAGCGCAGCAGGCCGTCGCTCAACATCGTCGTGATGCCCACCAGCGGGCGCAACGTGAAGTGGATCAGCCGGAACAGCGGTGCGACCACCAGGGTGAGGCGGTTTGGAAAGCGCCTGAACAGCATCTTGGGCAGCAGCTCGCACCCGACGTAAAACAGCAGCGCCATCACCAGCGCCCAGAAGGAGAACCAGCCCGGTGCGTCCTTGAACTGCAGGTGCAGCGCATAGACCACCAGCCCGCCGCCAAGGAAGTTCGCCAGCGTGTTGCCCACGAGGATCGTCCAGAGGAAGTTCTCAGGCTGTTCCAGCCAGCCGTGCAGCAGTCCGGCCCGCCGCCCGCCCTTCCGCATCAGGTTGCGGATGCGCAGCTGGTTGAGCGACAGCACGCCCGCCTCCATGCCGGACAGCAGGAATGAGACCGCGAGGCACAGCAGCAGCACGAGAAGGAACAGCATCCAGCCCATCACGCGCCTCCTTTCCCTGAAGCCCTGTTTGAGCCACAGATGAAACACAGATGAAACACAGATGGGAGCGAAGAGGCTGAATCGCCTCCTCTTCTCCCGTCTTCATCTGTGTATAATCTGTGTTTCATCTGTGGCTGAGAATCCGTTCCACCAGCACCTCGCGCACACGCCGTTCGTCCGCCACGTGCGCCGTGAGCCGCACACTGCCAAAAACCACGGACTCGCCCGCCTGCGGCACGACTTCCTTGAGCGCGACCAGCAGGCCGCCCATCGTGTCCACGCCGGG
>JBAYGL010000311.1:0-6553 GCA_041666725.1 Limisphaerales bacterium | reverse complement strand
GAGGCTGTGCGCCGACGAGAGGCGCATGTGCCGGTCGCGGGCGGTGAAATTCATCCAGACCACGGACCACCATTTCTCGGCGTCGAGCATGGTCGGAAAATACCTCGCATAGCCGCGCAGGAAGGCGAGCTGGGGGTTCATGTAGGCCGGCAGTTGTCGGAGTGTTTCCAGCAAGGCGGCACGTCCCTCGGGGAGGTTCAGCAGTTCGGCCACGAGCAATTGAGTGGTGCGGCGGAACACCTCCCATTGTTCATCCGTGAACTGGTCGGGCCGGGCCATGGTCAGTTCCATGAACGCAACCAGATCGCGCCCGCCTAGGAGCCGCCGGGCCTCGAGGAAAAGGTCGGGGCTGGCGTTTTGAACGCGGGTGAACTGGGTCCGGGTTTCGGGCACCAGATTGTCGCCGTGCAGCGCAAGCAGATGCGTGGCGAGGCCCTCTTCGAGCCAGATCGGAATTTCGGCGGGCCGCTGCGAATGGTTGCCGCGGTTGGCAATTTCGAGCAGCAGCACGCGGGTCAGCGACCGCACGAGGCGCGGGCGGTCCAGCTGGCCGGGCACGACCATCCGATAGTGCCAGCCGTTTGCGAACCATTGCGATTCCACGACCACCGGCTCGGTTGGGCGCAGATCGCCCTGCACGTGAACCTGGATTCGCCCGGACCACGCATCTCCCAGGCCCAGTTCCCTGAGCAATTCCGTCCGCACGCGCTCGCAGGTGAGCACGAGCAGGGTGGGCTCCATCTGGACGTGGTTGGACTCGATGAGCGAAAGCGACGGGGGCCCCAGCTCGGTCCCGGGCGGAGAGCCAAACACGACGAACTGCTGTGACCGGCTCTCCAGACGCATCGGTGCCAGCACGGAACGCGGCGTTTCGCCAGACACCGTTCCACCGCCGGCAAGCCAGAGCAGCAATGTCAGGACGGCGAAATCCGGACGGACAAGACTTTGGAAAATGGCGGTGAACGGAAACATCGGCTTCAACTCGCCGCAGGCTTGGCCTTCGCCGGCTTGCTCTCCGCCTTTGCGGCGGGGGCCGGGGACGCGGCGGGCTTGCTGCTGTCGCTGCTGGAGCTGGCCGCAGGGGGGGAATCCTTCCTGGCCCCCTGCTTGTAGTTTTCACTGCGGTAGTCGGTGATGTAGAAGCCGCTGCCCTTGAAGATCAGCCCCGCGCCGGTGCCCATCATGCGGCGGACCTTGCCCTTGCCCCAGCGTTTCTGGCCGCAGGATTCCTTGAGGCAGGATGCCAGCGGGGCGTCCTTCATGGACTGGAACTTTTCAAACTGGTGTCCGCACTTTTCGCAAACGTAGTCGTAAGTAGGCATAGCATTCTGAACCGAAAACCGCGCCGTGGATAATGGCATCCACAGTTTGAGCGTCAAGGAGCTGCCGTCGAGGATGCAAGGCGGAGTTTTGCCGGGAATGTCTGACGGGGGGTGCCGTCGCGATAACTTCAACCCCTTTGCGCTGAAAATGGTGGAGCCGATAGGATTCGAACCTACGACCCCCACAATGCCATTGTGGTGCTCTACCAACTGAGCTACGACCCCGACCAGTGTCAGTGCGGGGCGCACGGTAGGAATGGACCGGGGCTTTGTCAAAAACATTTCTGGTGCAACAGCCGATTGCAAAGCCGCCGCGCCTGCCGTATCCCCATCCCATGCCGCTGCACCTCATCACCGACGAGCGTTGCATCAGTTATCACTCACCGGGTCATCCCGAGCGCCCGCAGCGCATTATCCGGACGCTGGAGAAGCTTCGCGGCCAGCAGGAACTCAAACTCGAGTGGGACGAGCCTGCTCCGGTGACCGAAGGAATGATTCTGCGCGCCCACACTCAAGAGCACCTCGCGCGTGTGAAGGCCGCGACCGGAGACTTCGACGCTGACACGCCAGCGCATCCGGGCATCTACGAACACGCGCTGCGTTCGATCGGCGGCGGGCTGCGCGGGCTGGTCTTGGCACGCCAGGGCGGGATGCCCTTCAGCCTGCTGCGTCCGCCCGGTCATCACGCCATGGGCAATCGCGCGATGGGCTTCTGCTATTTGAACCAGGTCGCCATCACCGTGCTGGAGGCCCTGGCCACCGGCGCGAAACGCGTGGCCGTGTATGACTTCGATGTCCACCACGGCAACGGCACCGAGGCCATCCTGCTCGGCAAGCCCGGCGCGTTCTTCCACTCCATCCACCAGCACCCGTGCTATCCCGGCACCGGCACGAAGAACATCGGCGACAACTGCTTCAACTATCCCGTCGCACCGCGCACGCCGCGCGAAGAATACCGCAAGGTGCTCACCCGGGCACTCGACGCCCTCAAGGCTCAGAAGCCGGAGGTGGTCGTCGTCAGCGCCGGCTTCGATGCCTATGCCAGCGATCCGCTCGCTCAGGAAACGCTGGAGGCGGAGGATTATCAATGGCTCGGCAAATCCCTGCGCGGCCTTGGCGTGCCCGTCGTCAGCGTGCTCGAAGGCGGCTACAGCAACGACCTGCCCGAACTCATCCTCGCCTATCTGCACGGGCTCGATGGGAGGTGAATCAACCCAATTGTGGCCGCGAAACACACGAATGAACGCGAATACGGCCAATGCAGGACGGCGCGCCTCGCCCGTCCGTCTGACTTTGCCATCCCGCTTGCGGGGAACTATCACCGATGGAGCGCGAGCCTCTCTTCATTTTTCATTCGCGCTTTTTCGCGTGTTTCGCGGGCAGAATTTCTTTCAAACCCATCAACTGCATGAAGTTCAAAACCTCCATCCTCCCTCTCACGCTGCTCGCTGCGGCGTTCCTCTGTCACGGGCCGCTGCCCGCCCTCGCGCAGGCCGACGCCAAGCCCGACAAACGCGCTGCGAGGAAAGCCACCGCTGCGAAGCCCGCCCCCGACCTTGCCAACCACAGATACGGTCCGCATGAACGCAACGTGCTCGACCTGTGGAAGGCCAAGTCCGACGCGCCCACGCCGCTCGTCGTCTTCATTCACGGCGGGGGATTTTCTGCCGGCAGCAAGGAGGCGCTTTCGCTCGGCCTGCTTGAGCCTTTGCTCAAAACTGGAATCTCGGTCATGGCCATCAACTACCGGCTCTCCCCGGGCGTGAGCTTTCCCGCGCATTACCACGACTGCGCGCGTGCCATCCAATACGCCCGCCTCCACGCGAAGGAGTGGAACCTTGATCCGAAGCGCATCGGGGCCACGGGCGGCAGCGCGGGTGCGGGCACATCGATCTGGCTTGGTTTCCACGATGACCTTGCTGACCCGAAGAGTGACGACACCGTCCTCCGCGAGTCCACGCGCCTGACGTGCATGGCTGTCAGCGGCGCGCAGAGCAGCTACGATCCGCGTGTCATCAAGGAATGGGTGGGCGAGGCTGCCGCACGCCATCCCGCGCTGACGGGATTCTACGGCTTGAAGCCCGACGAACTCGACTCACCGCGCGCACACAAGCTCTACGTGGATGCCTCCGCCATCACGCATCTCACGCGGGACGACCCGCCTGTTTATGCCTTCTACAACGAGGCGCGCGGCCCGCTCCCCGCCAGCGCCAGGCCCGGCCAGGGAATTCACCACATCAACTTCGGCCTGCGGCTCAAGGAGCAGATGGACAAGCTCGGTATCGAATGTGTCGTGCGTCACCAAGACGAAGGGGCCAATGCCTCCAGCGAAATGGTCCAGTTCTTCATCAAGCATCTCAAGCCGGGGCGGTAAACTGCGCACGGCCCGTTACCGGTTCATCAGGTCCTCAATCTCCTCCACCTCGACCGGAGTTCCGGCCATCAGGTCCACCGGGCCGTCCGCAGTCACGACGATGTCGTTCTCCAGGCGCACGCCGAAGCCCTCCTGTGGGATGTAGATGCCCGGCTCGACGGTCAGCACCCAGCCGGGCGCAAACGGTTCCGTGGTGAAACCGACGTCGTGCACGTCCAGCCCGAGCGGATGGCCCAGGCCGTGCATGAAATACTTCCGGCATGCCGGCTCGTCCTCGGTCTGCTTTCTGATGTCGGATTTCCTGAGCAGGCCGAGTGCGAGCAGTTCCTCGTTCATCATCGCCTGCGATTCCTTCAGCCAGTCGCGCGACAACTTGCCGACGGTCGCCCCCTTGATGCTTGCGCGCATGACGCGCAGGACGGCGTTGTAAACCGCCTTCTGACGGCGCGTGAACCTGCCGCTGACGGGAATCGTGCGCGTGAGGTCGGCGTTGTAGTTCGCGTAGCAGGCGCCCACGTCGAGCAGCAGCAGGTCGCCCTTTTTGCACGGCTGGTCATTCTGGTGGTAGTGGAGGATGCACGAGTTCGCGCCGCTGGCGATGATGGGGCCGTAGGCGAACCTGGCGCGCCGCCTTGTAAACTCGTGTGCCAGCTCGGCTTCGACAGCGCATTCGTTCACCCCGGGCTTCACGAAGCGGAGCAGGCGACGGAAGCCCTTCTCCGTGATGGCAACAGCCTGTCTGATCAGCTCCACCTCCACGCCGGACTTCACCACGCGCACCTGATGCAGGAGCCGCGCGAGCCGATGGTAGCTGTGCAGGGGAAACTGCCTCCGGCAGTCGCGGACGAAGCGGGCGTCGCGCGTCTCGACTTCGACCACGGCGCGCTTGTGCTCGTTGGAGTTGAGATACACGTGCTCCAGTTCGCACATGAGCTGACGGAAGACGGCGGGGAAATCCGAAAGCCATTTCACCTGCTGAATGCCGGAGATTTTCCGGGCCTCGTCCTTCGAATGCTTGTGGCCCTCCCAGATTTTAAGGTGCTCGTTTGGCTCGCGGAGGAAGAGGATTTCGCGGTGCTTCGGATCGAAGGCGTCGGGGGCGAGGAGCAGGATGCTCTCCTCCTGCTCGATGCCGGTCAGGAAAAACAGATCGGAGTTCGGATGCAACGCGAGCGAACCGTCGGCATTGGAGGGCAGGATGTCGTTGGCGTTGATGACGGCGAGGGACTTCGGGAGCAGCAGCCGAGTCAGGCGCTCGCGGTTCTCGACGAAGAGCCTCGGATCAATGGGTGCGTGGCGCATGGGGATATTGTGACAGCGCGGGCTGACTTCGCCGAGCGGAGATTTTGCGGTGTTCCTTACGCGAGACCTTGGAAATCCAGTCGTCCGACAAGGCGGGAGGGGCAGGCGCGCGAAGCTTGCCTGGGCGCTGGGTTGCCTTAGTTTCAAGCCAAGCATTCATGAGGATGACTCAAACAAGCACGACGGTCGTTGTGACCGGGACGGACACGGGCGCGGGCAAGACCGTGCTCACGTCGCTGCTGACGCGCCGGCTGCGCGGGGCAGGCGTCAATGCCGTTGCTTTGAAGCCGCTCTGTTCCGGCGGGCGTGAGGACGCGGTCGTTCTGCACGCAGCCAACGGCGGGGAATTGACGATGGATGAGGTGAACCCGTGGCATTTCCGGGCGGCGCTGGCTCCGGTGCTCGCGGCGAGACGCGAGGGCAGGGAAGTGACGCTCGCGGAGGTGGTCGCCCGGGTGCGTTCGTTCGCGCGGCGTCATGAAGTCGTGCTCGTGGAGGGGGCGGGTGGATTGTTGAGTCCGCTGGGCGAGGGGTTTGACACCCGGGACATGGTCGGGGCGTTGAGTGCGATTCCGCTGATTGTGGTGCCGGACCGGTTGGGGGCGGTGAATCAGGCGCGTCTGGTTTGGGAGGCTCTGCCGAAGTCTGCGCGAGCACGGGCGCGAATCGTTCTCATGGGGCAGTGGAGGAAGGACGCGGCGGCTCGGAGCAATTTGAAATTGCTGAAGGAGTTTGCGCCAAAGGCGGATGTGTTCCGTTTGCCGTGGATTTCCCGGCTGGCCGGTGCGGAACGTCAGGGCGTCGTTGCGGCCGTGCTGGACGAAATGCTGAAGGGATTGCGCAGTTAAGCCGGCTTTGGACCGGGCTTGAACTGGGCCTTCATCACGAACGTGAGCGCCTTGACGGCCAGCTCGATGATGAGGAAGGGCTTCCCGATGAGATCGTTGCCGCCGCTGATGGTGGACTTGGCGCGGCTGGCGAAGTCCGTGAGACCGGTGACGAAGACGACCGGAGTCTTCGCATGCTGGGGTTGCGCGCGGATTTGCTTGCAGAGCTCGTAGCCGTTCATGCCGGGCATGTCGATGTCCAGGAAGATGAGGTCGAAGTTCTGTTTTTTGCACTGTTCGAAGGCAGCCGCGGGTTCGGCGACATCCATCGCCTTGAGTTCCGCCTTTTCCAAGCCCCGCATCACGGCTTTGCGTGAGAGAGCCTCGTCGTCCACCACGAGCACGCTGGCGATGGCGAGATTGATGGCCTCGGCGGCATCCACATCGTTGGCAAGCTGGGCGAGGAAGTCCACGGTGTGGGCGAGAGTGCGCGTGGTGGAGGGGTTGATGCTCTTCGGATTTTCGTAAAGCTCGGTCAGCAGCGCCTCGAAAGCCGAGGAGATGCGCGAGATGGCCGGACAGCCGGCGATGCCCGCGCCGCTGGTGAGGGAGTGTGTCTTGCGATACATGTCGAACAGGATCGCGCTGCGCTCCTCCATCCAGCGGAGGTTGCTGGTGTCGCTCTCGTTCTTGATGAAGGATTGAAGCCGCTGACGGAGGTAGCCGAT
>JBAYGL010000310.1:0-6579 GCA_041666725.1 Limisphaerales bacterium | reverse complement strand
CCGCATCATGGACGTGCTGGAGGAACGCGGCTACGTGGGCCCCAGCAAGGGTGCCGAGCCGCGGGACATCCTCATCGACCTCGATGGCGAAGGCCACGACGGCGCGGGCCAGCAGATGGTGTGAGACTTTGAATCCAGCGGGCCTTTGAACATCCGCCCGCTTTGCCCGGTCAATTCCGTGCGCACCGCATCATGAAAAAGCTCCTGTTCACCATCACCCTCCTCTTCGCCTTCGCGCTGCCCGCGCCCGCCGCCGACCCCGCCTGGCTCACGGATTTTTCCAAGGCCAAAGCGCAGGCCAGGGCCGAGGGCAAGCTGGTGCTGCTGGACTTCACCGGGTCGGACTTCTGCCCGCCGTGCATCCGCCTGGCGAAGGAAGTTTTCCCAACGAAGGAGTTCAGCGACTACGCCAAAAAGCATCTCGTGCTCGTGGAGGTGGATTTCCCCGTCAAAAAGAAGCAGTCGCCCGCGCTCAAGGCCGCCAACGAGGCGCTGGCCAGGGAGTTCAAGGTGGACGGCTACCCGACGCTGATCGTCCTCGCGCCTGACGGCAGGAAGCTCGGCGAACTGGAGTTCGACGCGGACGCAAAGCAACTCGTCGCCGCGCTCAAGAAACTCGCCGCGCAGGCGAAGCCGTGACATGAGCCGCTGCGCCTGGGCGAAGACGGACCTGTCCATCCCCTACCACGACCGCGAGTGGGGCGTGCCGGTGCATGACGACCGGGTGCTGTTCGAGTTTCTCAACCTCGAAGGCGCGCAGGCGGGCCTGAGCTGGGAGACGATCCTCAAGAAACGCGAGGGCTACCGCGCGGCGTTCGACCAATGGGACGCGCGGAAGATCGCCCGCTACAATGCGGACAAGGTCGCGGCGCTGCTGGCCAACCCCGGCATCGTGCGCAACCGCCTGAAGGTGGCGGCGACGATTTCCAACGCGCAGGCGTTCCTCGCCGTGCAGAAGGAGTTTGGCAGCTTCGACACGTTTCTGTGGCAGTTCACCGGCGGACAACCGGTGCAAAATCAGCGCAGGAGCCTGAAGGACATTCCCCCGCGCACCGCGGAGTCCGACGCGATGAGCAGGGCGCTGTTGAAGCGCGGGTTCAAGTTCGTCGGCTCGACGATCTGCTACGCGCTGATGCAGGCCGTGGGAATGGTGAACGACCACTGCATGGACTGCCCGCGCTGGCGGGAACTGGGAGGCCGATGACATGAACCTGAACATGGACACGCTCTGGGCCTCGATGCTGTGGGGCGCGGTTGGCAGCGGCTTCGCCCTCTACGGCAAGAAGCAGGGCAGGATGGTGCCGCTGATCGGCGGGCTGGTGATGCTGGGCGCGACCTACTTCTGCGAGACGGCGCTGGTGATGTCCGTCGTGGGCGTGGCGCTCACCGCCGGCATCTGGTGGCTGACGCAGCGCGGCTTCGGCGAGTAGCGGGCGACGCAAAAACCGCCGGCAGCCTGCGCTGCCGGCGGTTTGAAGTTTCCGCGTTCCGAGTTTCCCGTTCCGCGTTTAGTAGGCGGCCTGCACGCCCTTGACGTTGCGCTTGGGCATCCAGGGCATCAGGCCACGGAGCCGTGCGCCGGTCTTTTCGATCGCGTGATTCTCGTCGGCCTTGAGCAGGGCGTTGTATTTCTTGTAGCCGCCCTTGTATTCGGCGACCCAGTCCCTGGCGAACTTGCCGGTCTGGATTTCCTTGAGCGCCTTTTCCATCCGCTTCTTCACGGACTTGTCGATGATCTTCGGGCCGACGGTCACGTCGCCCCACTTGGCGGTCTCGGAGATCGAGAAGCGCATCCCGGCGATGCCCTTTTCGTTCATGAGATCCACGATGAGCTTCAGCTCATGCAGGCACTCGAAGTAAGCCATCTCGGGCGAATAGCCCGCCTCGACGAGCACTTCAAATCCGGCCTTCACCAGCGCGGTGCAGCCGCCGCACAGCACGGTCTGCTCGCCGAACAGGTCGGTCTCGGTCTCTTCCTTGAAGTTCGTCTCGATGACGCCGGCGCGGGTGCCGCCGATGCCCTTGGCCCAGGCGAGCGCGATCTTCTTCGCGTCCTTGCCGGGGTTTTGATAGACGGCGATCAGGCTGGGGACGCCCTTGCCCTCGGTGTATTGGCGGCGGACGATGTGGCCGGGACCCTTCGGCGCGACCATGATGACGTTCACGTTCTTCGGCGGAACGACCGTCTTGAAGTGGATGGCGAAGCCGTGGCTGAAGAGGATGGTCTTGCCCTTGGTCAGGTTGGGCGCGATGTCCTTCTCGTAGGCGGCGGCCTGCTTGGTGTCCGGCAGCGCGACCATGATGACGTCGGCTCGCTTCACGGCCTCGGCGGTGGGGACGACTTCAAAGCCCTTTTCGCGTGCGACCGCGATGGACTTGGACCCTTCGTAGAGGCCGATGATGACGCTGAGGCCGCTGTCCTTGAGGTTCAGCGCATGGGCGTGGCCCTGGGAACCGAAGCCGAGAACGGCGAGGGTTTTTTTCTTGAGCACGCCGAGGTCGGCGTCTTTGTCGGTGTAGACTTTAGCGGGCATGATGTGTGTTTGATTGTGAGTCGAAAGGAGGAACTAGGAAAGCTTCTTTGGCTGGCGGGTGAAAAGGAAGTAAATGACGTAGAGCCACCCGAGAAGACAATGAAGGACAGCCCAGGCGATTGATTGGTTGCGCGACCAAGACGCAACCACCGCCAAGGTGGCCCCCATGCCAAAACCCGTCTGTGCCGCCTGATATTGGACGTTGGGATCCATTGCTGAGAATTACTTCCGGGGCAGGGCCACCTTGCCCGTGCGTGTGAGGTCGAGCACGCCGAAGGTCTGCATGAGCACGAGGAACTTCTCCACCTTGCTCTCGTTGCCGGTGATCTCAATGGTGAGGCTCTTGGGCTGCACGTCCACGATCTTGGCGCGGAAGATGTCGGTGATCTGCATCACCTCGGCGCGCGTCTTCGTGTCCACGCTCACCTTCACCAGCACCAGCTCGCGGTCGATGTATTCGCCGTCGCGGAAATCAATGACCTTGAGCACCTCGACCAGCTTGTTGAGCTGCTTGACGATCTGTTCGAGCGTGGCGTCGTCGCCGCGCGTGACGATGGTCATGCGGGAGACGCTGGCATCCTGGGTGGGCGCGACGTTGAGCGTGTCAATGTTGTAGCCGCGCCCCGAGAAGAGGCCGGCCACGCGCGTGAGCACGCCGAACTTGTTTTCCACCAGAACCGAAATTGTGTGTCGCATACGGCAGCGGCCCGACAGCCGCCAAAGGGCGCGGAAATTAGCAAGCACCCCGGAGAGGGTCAACCCTGCTTTTCCCCCATTCCCCCCTCCTTTGCCCGGCAAGCGCACCCACCCGCGCCCGATTACAACTCGACCCACTGCCGCGTCCCGGCGGATTTCAGCGCCGCGTCGGTCACGTCCTGCATCCGCGCGCCATCGTGGAAGGTCACGCTGCACGGGCGCTGCTCCCGGATGGCGTTCACAAACTCCACGGCCTGATCATAGCGGAAACTCACCAGCGGGTCCCCCACGCCGGGGTCACGGGGGCTGCCGGGCCAGGTGTAAAACTCGCGCGGGACGGGCAGGGCCTTGAGTCCGGGACCGCCAAGCTTTCCAAACTGTAGCTCGTTCCAGCAGCCCGTCGTGAAACTGAGGCTCGCCTCGCTGCCGTTCAACTCCACGCGATCCGGGCTGCGCCAGCTTTCGTTCGTGCCGCTGGCGAGCTTCGAACTTTCCAGCACGCCGCTGGCACCGCACTTGAACTCGGCGAGGATGGCCACCCAGTCATCCGTGTCGTTCGGTGCGCCTCCGCGCATTGGCGTGAGGTTCTTCAGGTTCGCCACCAGCCGCGCCATCGGGCCGATGAGATGGTGCGCGAAGTCAATGCGGTGCGAGAGCATGTCACCGATCTCGCCCGTGCCCGCGAGCTTCTTCTGCTGCCGCCAGCCGACGTTGCGCGTGCCCCAGTCCTGCAGACGGCACGAGCGGTAGTGATACGGCCGGCCCAGCTCGCCGCGATCCACGAGATGCTTCAGATAGCGCATCGCGGGCACGAAACGGTAGGTGAACGCGGTCATGTGGCTCACGCCGGCCTTGTCCGCCTCGTCGGCCATCCGGTGGGCGTCCGCAGCGTTGAGAGCGAGCGGTTTTTCGCTCAGCACATGCTTGCCCGCACGCGCGGCGGCAATGGCGACGGGCGGATGGAAGGCGTTCGGCGTGGCGATGATCAGCGCGTGGACATCGTCGCGCTTCACGATGTCCTCCCAGTTCGTGGAGACCACCGGCGCGCCGGTCTGCTGCCGGGCGGCTTCGAGCGTGGCGGGATTGGCATCGCACAGCGCGTGGACCTTGACGTCCCGGCACAGCGCGAGGCCGGGAAGGTGGTTCTGCAATGTGATGCCGCCGGTGCCGATGATGGCGAAGTTGAGAGTGCTCATCTGAAAAGCGCGGCGAGTATGGCGGCCGACTTCATAAAGGCAAGCGGGACGCCGGAGACCGGCTGGTGCAATTGGAGAAGTGAAATTGCCAGTTTCGGTGCAGCAACAGCGGGCCGGGCTCCTTGACAGTGACCGTGATCTCGACCGGCGTCAGATCAATTAAAGTATGAAATCAATCACCCTTCTTTTGTCCGTCATTGTCTGCGCGTCCCTGCTGTCGGCGTGCGGGAAGAAAGGCGAGGAGAGCACCGGAGCCGTCACCGCCCGCCCGGAGAAGAAAGCGAAAAAGCCTAAAGCTGAAGATTCCGCTGCGGCACCCGCGGCACCCGCCGCCGAGACCTCGGCCCCCGCCCAGCCGGAACGCCCGGTCATGACGCATCTGGAGGCATTGAACCTCGTGGTGGACCAGTTTGGAGGTTATTACGGGCGGCCACCCTACAAACTCGAAGAGCTGGTGGAAAAGCGCCTGCTTCCACGGCTGCCGGAACCCACACCCGGAAAACGCTTTGATTTGATCACGGACAAGAAGACGAGATCAGCTCATGTCGTAGAGGTCCCCAACTGACCGCACCACCAGCCAATCTATGACCGCCAAACCACAGCTCCATCCGCGTCGAAGCGCCTTTACCCTCATCGAACTGCTAGTCGTCATCGCCATCATCGCGATCCTCGCGGGCTTGCTCATGCCGGCACTGGGCATGGCCAAGAGCAGGGCAAAAGCCGCCGGTTGCGGCAACAACCTGAAGCAGGTCGGTGTCGCCATGCAGATGTATTTCACGGATGAGGACGGGAAGATTCCCTACGCGGCCGTGGTCATGGGAGCATGGAACCCTGACATCTCGTGGGAAGATTTGCTGCTCGCCGGTTTGGGAAGCACCTACACCAACATCGGGGCCGCCTCGCTCCCGGCCCCGCCTCTCAAAACACTCATATGCTCCGCGGACAATGTGCCACTCGCGGCCAATGGCGGGACCCGCTGGAAAAAGAGCTACGCCATATCGGGCCACAACATGGGCACCACTCCCTTCGGTGGCGTGGGGCCGACGGCATCTGACTGGCCGCCCAGTTCGGAGAATGCCACGGGCATCGGATTGAAATGGGACAACTATACGGGTGCAGTCAACGCGGCCGCCCCCCGATGGAATGCGGCTGACTCAATCGCCACGGGAACATGGGCCAGAAACCAGACATGCCTGCGCGACGGGAACCTCAGCGATCCCGCGGGGACGATTGCAGTCACCGAAAACATCGCCGCCAACAATTTTGCCGGTGCTGCCGACCAGTATTACGTCGCGGCGGCAAACGGCCATTTTGGCATCACGGCGAGTTCGGCTCCAACCGTCGCCACTCCGTCCGGAACCATGACATACGCGAAATACCACAACGGCAAATTCAACTACGTGATGTGTGACGGCCATGTGGATCTGCTCCGCCCCGACAAAACGCTGGGATCCGGCACGGACATCAGAGTCCAGACCGGGATGTGGACCATCAAGGCCGGCGACTAGCCGCCCCCCTCCTTTCGCCCGAAATCCATTTTAGGCCGGTCACAGACAAAAAATGGAGAGCGTCGCGTGGCGTTGAAGTTTCCACTTGTTCCAGTGAACAGCCAGTTTATGAAGACCAGCCCAACGCCCCATCTCCGCCGAAGCGCATTTACCCTCATCGAACTTCTTGTCGTCATCGCCATCATCGCGATTCTGGCGGGCTTGCTCCTCCCGGCCTTGTCCATGGCCAAGAGCAGGACCAAGGCCGCCACTTGCGGCAGCAACCTGAAACAGGTCGGCGTGGCCATGCAGATGTATTTCACCGATGAGGACGGAAAAGTCCCTTACGCTGGAATCGTGATGGGAGGATGGAATCCCGACATCTCGTGGGACGATTTGTTGAATCCCGGGCTGGGAGGCAATTACACGACGACCCAGATCGCCACCGCGGCCCCCTCGGGCCCCGAGTCCGGGACGATAGATTTGACCATCAAGGCGCTCCAATGCCCCGCCGACAAGGTGCCCCTTCCGGCCTCAGCCTCGACCCGCTGGAAGAAGAGCTACGCCATATCGGGGCACAACATGGGCACCACCCCGTTTGGTGGCGTGGGTCCAGTGGCATCCGACTGGCCGCCCAGTTCGGAGAATGCCACCGGCATCGGACTG
>JBAYGL010000309.1:0-6581 GCA_041666725.1 Limisphaerales bacterium | reverse complement strand
TGGCCCGCGCGGGGCGCGGAACAGACGCACCACCTCGCCGCCGAGATAAACGAACTGGTTCAACTCCATCTCCTCCCAGTTCACGAGGCGGCAGTCAGGGTTGACCGAGTCAATCCCGCGAAACGTCACGCTCGAATCCCGCACGGCCTGGAGCCACAGCCGCTCCACGGGCCGGCCGTCGGCGTGCAGCACCTCGATCTTCGTGTCCGCCGGTGAACCGCGCTGGGCCGCCATCGTCTCGATGACCCAGTGCTGCCCCTTTCGCGCTTCAAAGTGAAAAAGGTCGACGTCGTTTGCGCCGCCCGCACCGGCCTTCTGCTGCCGTTGCGAAGCCCGGCCCTTCGCGGGCCCGGGGACTCGCCCGCCAAGCCGGCCGTTCACCGCGCCCGGCACCGGAATCGTTGTCGCCGTGTCCGGAGAATCATTCGGCTCCAACTCCATCAGCTCAGGCAGTGAACTCACGAGCACCTTGAACTCCTTCCGCGCCCGGAACTTTTCAGGGTCCAATACGACAGAGGCTTCGCCCGTCGCACCGGCCTTCATCCTCACGCTCGCGCCTGGGGGCAGGTTTTCACCCGCGATCTGGATTTCTGACTCCTTGTCCGCCGGCACGGCCAGCGGGAAAATTCCCGTGACCACCGGCAGCTCGCCCACCGACACGCGGAAGAAGTGCTCCGGCGACGCCATGTATTGCAGGTCGCTCACGCGCAGGGTGTAACGGCCCGGGGCTGCAACACGATGCACCAGGAGCGCGTCCGAACTGCCGTCGAAGCCGCGGTTCACCGCCAGCACGCGTCCGCGCTCGTCCAGCAGCGTGAGCATCGCGTTGACGGCCTTGGAGCCGAGGCGCTCGGCGGCGAGATCGCAGACGAGGTTCTGGCCTGCGGCGGCCGTGAAGCTGAATTCCACCGGCTTGCCCGGCTGCTCCAGCGTGCCCCAGAAACTCACGGGCAACGATTCAGTCTTTGACGGGGCGTCCGCCTGCCGCAAATCATCGACGAACAACTTCACCCGCGCACTTTCGCCCGCCGCGCTCTTCACGGACAAGTCGTAGCTCCCGCGCGCCAAGTCAGGCGCAGCGGTGACCTTGAGCCAGGTTTCGTTCGCCTTCGCATCGGGCTGCAACGCACCGGTGATCTTGGGATTGTGGAACGTGACGTTGGTGACGCCGGCAAGGTTGCCGCCGACCAGTTTGAGGCGCATCTCAGCCCCGCGCTGGATGCCGCGCGGTTCGAGCCGCGTGATTACTGGAATGCCGGCAGGAGCCGCCGCCTGGGCTTTCGCCTTCGGCTTTGGGTCGGCGGCGGAAAGGGGCAATGCGGCGACTGCGAGAAGCCACGCAGCGCAACAGATTACAGACTTCATGTGGACGAATCTGACGAATGCAATGTCTGATCGCGATAACATTTCTGGCCTTGCGGCATGTAAAATCCAACTCAACCCGAACTCCGAAGTGGGTGGCAACCGCCGGCGAGGGGAGCGGCCTTCAGCCCGCAGAAGCGTGCGCCAGCCAGTGGTGGTTCGAGCGCACTTTTGTCCCCGGGGGCTTTCTGCGGCGTCAACGCCGCGCTGCCCAGCGATTTCGCCGTCCCTGCTTCGGAGTTCTGATTCAACGCAAGAGCGCGGAGAGAACGAATCACTCCGGTTTTCCCTTCCTTGCGGCTCTGCGCCCTTGCGCCCTTGCGTTAACGCAGCTTCGAGGCAGACCAACTATGCAGGGTGGAACGGCCAACTTGGCCGTTCTCGGCGGCAACCTGCCGCCGAGTTTCGGCACAGCCGACGCCCGGATTTTTTGGAGCATTCCCGGCGCAGCATGAGCGGCGGGCGGGTCGCCCGCCGCAACGGGCCAGTGGCCCGTTCCACCCTGATCACCTCCCTGCGCTTGACGACCTTGTGGCTGCCGCTACTGTTCGTGGCGACAGCCGCATGAAAGCTTGGAGTCAGATTACCGCAACTATGGCCGGGGACAGGAGGCCCACACTCGATATCAGCACGAGCTGGCAGTTCGCGGAAACCTCCAGCGGTTCGAATGCCTCGCTCACCGGCCTGCCCAGCGGCAGAAAAAAACTGGGTGCGTGTGCGCGCCCTTGGCCCCAAGAAAATCAAAAGCACCTAGCCGCCGCGGCGGTGAAGCGGGTGCCCCAGAAGCCTGGAATCTCTCCCCTATGATAATCAGAGTTCCCCTATTCACAGCGGCCGAAAAATTAGAGATGGCTCGTTACTTGGCAGCCTTGGAACAGGCTGCTGAGAGAGAAATCCAAGCTGCACCACACCGCCGACAGGAGATAGAAGCTCACTATCAGTCGCAAGCGGACACTTACTTCAATGAGCGGAAATCGGAAAAGCGTTTGGCGCATTACAGAGCTGCACTTTGGTTTATTCCTATCGGTGCAGCGTGCATGTATTTCGGTTTTCAGGTCCGCTTGGTGTTCATGTTCGGTCTTTGTATTTTTGTTTGCGCGACTGTGAGTGCGATACGCCAAAAATCCGAGCTTTGACATCATGGAAACGTCACCCAAATACCTATTCTCTACTGTGAAGGGTCACGATTGGAAGGCACAGGCCGAAGAGCTAGCTCGTTCAGGTATGCCTTTCATACATGAGGGGTTCGATTATGAATTTGACAGGAAGTATTACGACGAGCTTGCACTGAAATTCGATTTAGAAAGCCGCTACGATCCCGAGAAGCGCCAAGCAAAACTCTGGAAGGCCACGCGATAGAAAACAGCCCCGTGCGCCACTTCATCGTGCCGCGCCTTTATCCCTTGCCTTCTCGCTTCGCAGAGCGAGGGGAGAAGGTGGCTGCAGCCCGGATGAGTGATGCGGCCACTTGCGCCGTCGCCCGTAACCCCTCACCTCAGCCCGAGGGGAGGGAGAGTCGAACTGGTGATTCCTTCGCGCCGAATCCGAGCGCCCTGCTCGCCACCTTGGACTCAGTGACGGAATCTCGTTGGGATTCTTGTTTGCTCAAATTCAGTCATGCCAGAATCTCGCGGATGACGTGCTCATGCACATCTGTCAGGCGAAAGTCGCGGCCGCCGCTGGGAGCGCGGCATTCATGCCGCTTCACCGTCCGAACACCACGGCGTAGCCCAAGCGGCAGGAACCTCGGACCTTGAAGCGGGCTCAACAGGCTGTGTAAAAACTATTTTTACCCCCATCAAATCCGCCTGAGCACTTCGTTCAAATGCACCACATCGAATTTTGGAACGATAACGAGTTTTCGTGTCGGAGTTTTCACACAGCCTGTCAAGCCCGCGCTCCTTCAGCTGCCGCCGTCTGCTTCACGCCAGCACTTCCCGGATGACGCGCCCATGCACATCCGTCAGGCGGAAATCCCGGCCGCCGAAGCGGTGGGTGAGCTGCTCGTGGTTCATGCCCAGCAGGTGCAGCACGGTCGCGTGGAGGTCGTAAATCTCGCACTTGTCCTCGACGGCGTAATAGCCCAGTTCGTCCGTCGCGCCAAAGGCCGTGCCGCCCCGCACGCCGCCGCCCGCCAGCCACAGGCTGAAGCCGAAGGGGTTGTGGTCGCGCCCGTCGCTGCCCTGCGAGAAGGGCGTGCGCCCAAACTCGCCGCTGAAGAGGATGAGCGTGTCGTCGAGGAGGCCGCGGGCCTTGAGGTCGGTGATGAGGCCGGCGAGGCCGGTGTCCACCTGATGCGCCATCGTGCCGTGGCCTTCCTTGATTTTGCCGTGCTGGTCCCACGGGTTCGCCGCGCCGCCCGCACCGATGCCTTCGTTGAGGCAGCTCAGTTCCACGAAGCGCACGCCGCGCTCGATGAGCCGCCGCGCGACGAGGCATTGGCGCCCGTAGCTGGCGGTCTGCTTGTGCGAGGAGTCGAGGCCGTAGAGGCGCTTGGTGGCCTCGCTTTCGCCGCTGAGGTCGCACAGCTCCGGCACGGCGGATTGCATCCGGTAAGCCGTCTCGTAGTTGCGAATCGCGCCCTCGATGGCCGCCTCGCCGGTGGCCTGCGCGAAGGGCGTGTCGAGCGCGCGGATGAAGTCGAGGCGGCGGCGTTGAGCGTCGTCGCTCTCGCGGGGCTGGATGTTCGGCAGAGCGGGTTGCTCGTCCACCTTGATGATGCTGGCCTGGTGCTGCGCGGGGAGATAGCCGTTGCTGAAGAGGCCCACGCCGCCGTGGGGTGCCGCCGCGCCGCCGCTCTGAAGCACGACGAAGCCGGGGAGGTTCTGGTTCTCGACGCCGAGGCCGTAGCTCATCCACGCACCCGCGCTGGGATGGCCCATGAAGGGAAAGCCGGTGTGGAAGGCGTAGTTGCCCTGCGCGTGCTCGTTGACCTTCGTGGTCATGCTGCGGATGACGGCGAGGTCATCGGCGAGGGAGGCGAGCTTGGGGAAAAGGTTGGTCATCACCACGCCGCTCTGCCCGCGCGGCTTCGCCTCCCACGGGCTGGCCATGAGGTTGCCGTTGTTGTTGAACATCGTCGGCTTCACTGGCACCGGCATCGGCTGGCCGTGGCGCTGCGCGAGCGCGGGCTTGGGGTCGAAGGAGTCCACATGCGAGACGCCGCCGCTCATGTAGGCGAAGATGACGCGCTTCGCTCGCGGTGCGAAGTGCGGCTGTCCCGGCGGCAGGCCCACGCCGAACGCGCGGCTGTTCATCAACCCCGCCAAGGCAAGCGAGCCGAAGCCGAGCGACGTGCGGCGGAGGACTTCGCGGCGGGAGAGCGGGCGTTGGTTCATCGGCTGCAAGTTCATTTGCTATCCCCTTTGACGGCGGCTTTCGGAAGCGATTCCTCCGAGCGTCGCAACAAGTCTTCGACCCACGCGGTCCCGTTCGGGCGCACGCCGTGGCCGGTGAAGACGACATCGGGCTTCCACGCCAGCAGCTTGTCGCGGATGGCCTTGATGACGGGCCGCGCTTTCTCCGCGTCGCCCCAGCAGCGATGCACGATGTCGCTCTCGCGCTCGAAGCCGAGGTCGCCCGTGAAGGCCACGCGCTGGCCGCCCAGCTCCGTCATGTAAATCGTCAGGTCAAAGCTGTGCCCCGGCACGAAGAGCGCGCGGAACTTCTGGCCGGACACGGTGAACTCCGTCTCGTCCCCCACGCGCGTGAGCGGCAGCGGCACGTCGAGCGGGCGCGGTGGGAAGATGCCATAGTCCGTGAGCATCGGCATGAGCCACGTCAGCGTGAGCGCGGCGGACTTTGGCCCGACAATCTTCGCACCCGCTGCCCGCCACAAATACGCGCCACCGCAATGGTCGCCGTGCGAATGCGTGTGGAGCACATGAGTCACGCGCTCGATTCCCACCGCCTTCACGCGCGCCTGCGAGAGCGCGAAGGCCGACGTGCCGCCCGCATCCACCACCACCGCCTCGTGTCCAAGCTTGAGCACCCAGATGTCACCGACGTAGGCGTGTTCGCCGCCGGGGACGCGGCCGCCTTGATGCACCGGAATGCCGCTGACGACTTCGGCCGGCGGGACCAGTGCCGGCGACTTGTAGTCGCCGTCTTTGGCCGACGCAACGGGACGGGGCGGCGACTGCAAGACACCGGCACGGTCGTTGGCCGTGCCGAGCAGCTCGGTCACGGACACGCCCTGCCTCCAATTCAACTTCCCGTCTCGCTCCAGCCGCGCGAGCTGGCCTCTAGCGGTGCCGGCGATTGCGAAGGAACCATCGCTGCTCCAGGTGAGGCGTGCCGGTGCCTGCAGCTCCTCCTTCCCCACTGCCTTGCCGGCTGCATCCAGCAGCGTCATCCGCCCATCCCAGCCCGATACGAGCGCCCGGCCGTCAGCAGGGCAAGGGACGCAGTCGGCGATGGCGTCCGCGAAGCCGAAGGCCGTCACCGCGCGAGCCGCCACGTCCAAGCGATACACCGTGCGCGCGTCCGTTTGCACCGGGAGCCACGGCTCGCCCGCCATTCCCCTGGCAAACCACGACGCGGGCCAGCACCACACCGCATCCGCGTCGCCGCCGAAGCCGACTTCGAACAAACCCGCCTCCGGCAGCCATTCGCGCAGCAGCTCCTTGCCGGTGCCATCGAACACGCGCAGTCGCCCGCGCTGCTGCGGCACGAAGTTCAGCGCGTGAATCGGCGGGTCCCACTTGCCGATGGCCGGGCCGGTGCGCGTCCAGACTTGCACGGCGTATTCCACCAGCGCGACGCGCGAGCCGTCGGCGTTCAACGCCACGGCGGCGGTCACGGTGCCGGGCGCGATGGCGTCGGCGGCGAGGCGAAAGCCGTCCTTCAATAGTTCGGGGAAGTCTGCGGCTGGGTTGGGCAGCGCGGACGCGGACAAGTCATCGGAGGTCGCTGCGCTCCAGAGCGGACGGTTCGGGTTCACGCTCCAGATGCTCACGGCTTGCCGTTGCTTGCGCGCGTCGGCGGCGGGTTGGTTCAGCGAGAGCCAGCCGAACGCGGCGCGCTTGCCGTCGCGGCTGGCGGCCATGCGCGTCGCGCGATTGGTGGGCAACTGGTTCTTGTCCTCGTAGCGCAATCGCTCGCGACGGCCATCGGCGTGGAGCAGAAAGCCTGGCGGCTTGAAAGCCCAGTCCGGCCCACGCACGAACAGCTCGCCGAGATGACTGGCGAACCAACCCGTGCGCCAGTCGCCCGCGCCG
>JBAYGL010000308.1:0-6590 GCA_041666725.1 Limisphaerales bacterium | reverse complement strand
GTATCGGGCTCCGACCAGCTGCTGCTCAAGATACCCGAGCAGTTCCGGATTGGCCGCCGGGTTGTCCGCGCGGATATCGTCCGGCTCGTGGACGATGCCGCGACCGAGCAGCCAGAACCAGACGCGGTTGGCGATGCTGCGTGTGAACCAGGGATTTGCGGGCCTGGTCAGCCAGTCGGCAAAAACAGCGCGTGGATCACGGTCTCCCGCGAGAGTGGCGGGCGTGCCGTCGGGGAAAGCCGGCGTGGCGCGGGAGACGATGTTCGTGTCCTTCACGGACATGCGGTCGGGATCGAAAAACACAATCTCTTCCTTCCATTCCGAGGTTTCCTTGTAGCCGATCTGCCCAAAGAACGCGGCCATGCCGGCGAGCCGCTCGTTGGGCCACCTGTCCGCGCGCGCGCCCATGAACGTCAGCGCGACCGTCTGCGCGATGGATTGCGGATCCTTGTTCTGCATGGCGCGGTAAAAATTGACGGCGGGATCGCGGAAATTGCTGCCGTTGGCCGTGAGCAGTTCACGCACAAACCTGTCATACGGCTTGTTCGATTTGACCGAGGACCAAATCCAGTGGTGATACGCCTGCGCTGCGTTGGGCCAGAGGTTGATTGGGAACTCCGCCTTGACGCGCAGCAGGTCGCACCACTTGTTCGCCCAATAATCCGTGAATTCGTCCCGCGTGAGCAGCCGGTCAATCAGCGCGGCCCGCTTGTTCGGATCCTTGCTGTCGAGGAATTCCCCGGCCTCCCTGGCCGTGGGCAGCGTGCCGATCACATCGAGATGGGCACGCCGCACAAACACGGCATCCGAGCAGAGGTTGGCCGGTCGGATGCCCAGCTGCTGAAGTTTTCCGAAGATCAGTTTGTCCACCTGACACTCCGGCGTCAGGTCGCCCGGCATCTCGAACGGGTTGGTTCCCAGCTCCGCCGTGGGTGAAGCGGCTTCGACCAAAGCCGCGAGACAAACAACCGCAGTTATCAGTAGCTTCTTAATCATGCCATCCAGCCCCACCATATAATACGTTTGTGAGGCTGAAATGTTACAGCCGGAGCGGGTATTTGTTCTGACTCCGGGGCATTTTCATCCCGGGGTCGCACCCGGCACGGTTATTGTTTTTCCGCCGGATGATGTTGCTGAGAGGCAACCGATCATTTTCTGAACTGGTCACGACAAATTCCGGTCAGCAGGCGGTGTCACCGTGGCCGGGCACACGATGTTTTCCAACCGATGTTGATTCTCTTTGGGACACGTTGGGACATGTGGCGCGCATGTAAACCGAGGCGGAGGGAGGAGCCTGTTTAACAATTGCCCTCTGTTCGCGGCGAGTTCGGCAGGCGGACTGCGGACACGGTGCCTGGCGCAACGAAGTGGCACGGATGCAGAGCCCTTCAGTCCGCCGTGGGCGCACGTCAATCTGAAGCCTTCCCCGGCTTGACGGCTCGGCTAGAGTCACGGCGTGCGCACCCGCGTCAACGAGCCGTTCAGCGAACGCCCCTTCTGGCAGGCGTGGCCGGGCGCGTGGCATCCGCTCTGCGGGAGTTTCAGCGAACTGGGCTGGAGCTTCGAGTGGCACGATTTCGAGCCGGCGGCGCGCGTTGCCTGGGGGAGCAGTTTTCATCCGCAAGGGCTGGAGGTGTGCTTGAACTTGTCGGGCACGGGGCAGCTCACGACCACGAAGGGCGAGTTCGAGGTGCTCCCCGAGTCCGCCGCGCTCTACGTCTGCGGGGACACACCGGTGAACGCGTGGCGCGAGGCGGGACAGCGGCATCAGTTTCTGACAGCGGAGTTCAGCGTGGGCTTCCTGCGGCGCAATCTCCCGCGCGGCCTCGGACAGGTGCGGCCCTTCGTGCAGCGCATTCTCGACGCCAGGAAACCGGTGTCGGCGGTTGACGTCGCCCAGCCGCTCACGCCGAGGCTGCGGCTGCTGGTGGCCGCGCTGCGCTCGCCGCCGGTCAGCGGCGCGGCGCGGACGATGTGGTTCACGGCGAAGGTCTATGAGGTCGCGGCGGAACTCTTCTTCGACCACACCGCGGAAGCGGCGTTGTTCTGCACGCGGCAAACGCACGTCGCCCAGGAGCGCGTTGAGAAAGCCGCCGCCATCGTCCGCGCCAATCTGGCCGGGCCGCTCACGCTGGAGGAGCTGGGGCGACGCGTCGGTTGCAGCCCATTTTATTTGAGCCGCACGTTCAGCGAGCAGATGGGCATGACCATTTCGCAGTTCCTCCGGCAGGTGCGGCTGGAGCGCGCGGCCGAGCTGCTGCGCTCCGGTAAGTTCAACGTCACACAGGCCGCGCTCGAGGTCGGCTATTCGAGCGTCGGGCACTTCAGCACGGCGTTTCACGAGACGTTCGGCTGCTGCCCGGGGCTGTATCCGCTCCAGATGCCGGCGCAGCGCGGGGACAAGGAGTAGCGGCCCGAGCCGGACTGAAGGGACGTGGAGAAGTCGCGAAGCGTCTGGACTGCGGCCGCTTCAGCGCCGCTATCCGCCGCTCCCGGCTGTAGTCCAACCCACCAACGGTTTCCCGTGGAATGGAAGGCTGGCCTTCACCCGCGCCTCCGGCGCGCCGGCGTCAGCCGCATTCCAATCGAAACAGCGAGGAGCAAAAAGAGCGGCGCTGAAGCGACCGCAGTCCAGACGCTTCACGCGGCTGATTGCCCTGAAGTGACTCGCCTGCGGCAATGGCCAATCGCCGGCACATCGCAAGCCGCCGCAAACATTCCGCAAGCCGCCGGAAGCGGGGCTTCCCGTCTTCCCGTAGAACATCTTCCGTTCGGACGGGTCGGCGGCGTTGTGTGTGGTGCCTGCTGCTCAGTTGCCGGTGCTGTCGCCGCGCGGCCCGCCCGGACGACAACTCAGACATGAAACAACCCATGCTCCGTCCGCCGTCCGCCATCCGCGCGCTTGCCGCCGCGTCGCTCGTCAACGCCATCCTCCTCGCCGGCCTCGCATCGGCGCAAAGCACGAACGCGCCGGCCGTCAAGCCCGCCAGCACCAACGCCCCGGTCAAGCTCCCCACCGTCGTCGTCACCGGCGAGTCGGAGGCCAGCCCACAGATACAGCCCGCCTTTCTCCCGGCGGTCGAGGGCACGCGCATTTACTCCGGCAAGAAGACCACCGTCCTCGACCTCGACGCGCTGCCAGCCATCGTGAACAACAACTACCGGCAGGCGCTCGCGCTCACGCCCGGCCTGCTGTTGAGCGAGGAGAGCACACCGCTGGTGAGCATCGGCTATCGCGGCCTCTCGCCGCACCGCACGATGTTCATGCAGGTGCTCAAGGACGGCATCCCCATCCACGCCGACATGTTCGGCTACCCGGAGGCGTATTACACGCCGCCGCTCGACACGGTGGATCGGATGGAGTTCATCCGCGGCGGCGCGTCGCTGATGTATGGCCCGCAGCCCGGCGGCGCGTTGAACTACGTGACGCACCTGCCGAGCCGTGCGGCGAGGTTCTCCGGTGGTTCATCCCAAATCTTCGGCAGCGACGGCCTTTACTCGACTTTCAACTACGCCACCGGCACCGAGGGTCGCGTGGGCTACTACGCCTACTACAACCACCGACAGGCCGACGGCTTCCGCGCCGCGAACAGCGACGTGAGCCTTTACACCGGCAGCGTGAAGCTCGTGCTCGACGCGGACACGGACAGCCGGTGGATTTTCGCCTTCGACGGCTACCAGGAGGAGCACGGCGAGCCGGGCGGACTCTCGCTCACCGCCGGCCCGAATTACAACGTGGATCGCACCGCGACCACGCGCTTCAACGACCGCTTCCGGCTGGAGCGCTTCTTCCCGTCGCTGACTTGGGAGAAGGATTTCAGCGAGGGCACCAAGCTCGAACTCAAGGCGTGGGGCGGCTACTACTCGCGCTTCAGCAAGCGGCAGGCCCAAGTTGGCCCGCCTTTTGGCACCGTCGCCGTCGGCGCGGGCAACACCATCGAGTTCCAGGAGTTCTACACCGCCGCCGCCGAGGCGCGACTGCGGCACGACTGGAGCTGGGGCGAGCACACCCACACGTTCGCCGGTGGCGTGATGCTGTATCACATGGATTCCCCCCGCGTGGACAAGACGGGTCTGACGCCCGCCGCCGAGGACGGCGCCACCGCGCGCGCCTCTGACCGCTCGATGCTCTACGCGCCCGTCTTTCTGGAAAACAAGTTCACCTTCGACAAGCTCTCCATCACGCCCGGCCTGCGCATTGAGAACATCGTGCAAAACGTGCGGGAGAAGGTGAACACCGCCAAGGCCCCCGGCACGCTCGGCGTGAAGGACGAGCACTCCTTCGTCCCCCTTGTCGGCATCGGTCTCGAATACGAGCTGAAGCCCAAGGTCTCCGCCTACGCGAACGTCGCGCAATCCTACCGCCCCGCCGTCTTCACCGAAGCGGTCCCCACCGGCGCGGGCACCGTCGTGAACAACGACCTCGCGGAAGGCTCCAGTTGGCAATACGAAATCGGTCTGCGCGGCAACCCGCAGCCGTGGCTCACATGGGACACGAGCTTGTTCCGGATGGACTTCGACAACCAGGTTGGCGCGGTCGGCGCGACCGTGCAGAACGTGGGCCGCGCGATTCACAACGGCTGGGAGGCTGCGCTCGACCTTGACCTCGTCGGCCTCTACGACCAGATGAACAAGTCCGACGCCGCCGACCGCTGGGGTTCCGTGAGCCTCTACGGCAACGTCATGCTGCTCGACGCCGCGTTCAAAGGCGGCGCGAACAACGGCAAGGCGCCGCAATACGCGCCCGAGTATCTCCTCCGCACCGGACTCAACTACCGCTGGCGCGACCGCGCGAAGGTCTCCTTCCTCGGCACCTTCGTGGACGACCACTTCGCCGACGACGCGAACTCGGCCGCTTTCCAAGTGCCCGCCTACATGACCTGGGACCTCACGGCGGAGCTCAAGGTTTACAAGGAGTCCGTCAGCCTCGTCGCCGGGGTGAACAACGTCTTCAACGAGGACTACTACTCCCGCATCCGTGGCGACGGCATTGACCCCGCCTACGGGCGCAACTACTACGTCGGCGTGTCGGTGAAGTTCTGAGACGCGCAGGGTAGTGGTGGCATTCCCGCGCGCGCCCGCTACACTGCGCCGACTGCTTTGAAAGCCGCTGCCGCCCAACCCAGCCTTGCCCGCCCCGCCGAAGACGTCGCTCCCGTCGGCGTGCTGACAGCGGTATTGTGGCTAGGCTGCGTGGGCGTCGGCGCGTTGGGCTTCGCGTTGCCTTACGCGCGTCCGCGTCCCGCCGCGCAGGCGCCGCCGCCCGTGCAGGCGGAGCTCATCAAGGTGGAACTCACGCGCACCCCCGCTCCAGCTCCCGCGAACATCGCCGTGCCGCTGCCCAACCCAACGCAGCCACCGCCGGTGGCTGCTCCCGCCCCGCCGCCGCAAGCACCGCAACTCGTCGCCGTCGCAATGCCGAGTGCGGCGGTTGCGTTCGCCCTGCCCATCGAGGCACCCGCGAGAATCGTCGAAGTGAACCAAGCCGCGTTCGTTCGACCCGCTCCTCAACCCGCACCGGCTGCGCCCAGCACTGCGCCGACCACGGGCACGGGCAAACCCAGCGCCGGTGTCGCATCCACACCTGCCGTGCAAACGCTCACTTTTGGCGAAGGCGAGGGCAAACAACCCAAGCCGGTCTATCCCCCCTACGCCAACCGTGCGGGACAGGAGGGCACCGTGGTCATCCGCTTCAGCGTGGGCACGGATGGCCGCGTGCTCGCGGCGGAGGCGAGTTCGCCGTCGCCGTGGGGGGCGTTGAACCGCGAGGCGGTGCGGACTGTCCGTGAGCAGTGGCGATTCAAGCCCGGCCCCGCGCGGCTCTGCGAGGTCGCCATCCGATTCCAACTGACCAAGTGATTTCCGAAATGAACCCGATGCTCGCCAACGTCGCTGTAGACACGTTCCTCAAGGGCGGCCCCGTCATGTGGCCGATTCTGTTCTGCCTCATCGCCGCACTCGTGGTAGTGGCCGAGCGCGCGCTGTGGTGGTGGCAGCTCAAGCGACGTTCTCGCGAGGCGCAGTTGCGCGAAACCTTCGACGCCATCGCCGCCGGCAATTTCGACCGTGCCGTCTGCCTCACCGAGTCCTCCGGCGACCCGTTCCTGCGCACCATCCGTGACGGTCTAGCCCACGCCCACACGTCGCTGCTCGGAGCGATGCAGCTCCGCGCCACCGATGAGCTGGAGCGCGCGGAGAAGCGCCTGTGGATGCTCGGCACATTGATCACACTCGCGCCGTTGCTCGGGTTGCTCGGCACTGTCACCGGCATCATGCACTCGTTCAGCTTTGTGGGTGATGAAGCGCTGGCACCCTCGAAAGTCAGCGGCGGCATCGCCGAGGCGCTCATTGCGACGGCGGGCGGGCTGGGCATCGCGATTCTCTGCCTGCTCCCTTACAACTGGTTCAACCGTCGGCTCGCCCGCTACCGCGCGGGCCTGGAGCGCACCATCAACCACGTCGAGCTGCTCGTGGAATCCGCGAAACACCACGGCCACGACCTCGAGGAATTCGCCCGCCAACGCGCCCTCCGCGAACGCGCCCGAGCCTTCCGCCCGAAAGAAGAAAAGCCCCCCGCCCCAGCCTGACCT
>JBAYGL010000307.1:0-6593 GCA_041666725.1 Limisphaerales bacterium | reverse complement strand
GTGACCGCCGCAGCTCTCCTCGCGCATCAGTGCATCGCGGCAGAGCAGTTCGCCCAGCTCCATGAAGTCCGCCACGCGGCCCGCCTGTTCGAGCGACTGGTTCCAATCGCCGGCGTCACCGGCGACCTTCACGTTCTGCCAATACTCCTGGCGCAGCGCGCTGATGGCCTGGATGCCCTTTTCGAGGCCGGCCTGGTTGCGCGCCATGCCGCAGTGCTCCCACATCAGCTTGCCGAGCTGCTTGTGGAAGCTCGCGGGCGTGCGGCTGCCCTTGTTGCCGAGCAATCGCTTCGTGATGGCCTGGACATTCTCCTCCGCCTGCTTGAACGATGCATTGTCCGTCGCGGGGCGTTTGCCGGGGTTCTGCGAAGCGAGGTAGCCGGAGATGGTCGCGGGCAGGACGAAATAGCCGTCGCCCAAACCCTGCATCAGCGCGCTCGCGCCGAGGCGGTTCGCGCCGTGATCGGAGAAGTTCGCCTCGCCCAGCACGAACAGGCCCGGCACGTTGCTCATCAGGTTGTAGTCCACCCACAGGCCGCCCATCGTGTAATGGACCGCCGGGTAGATGCGCATCGGCGTCTGGTAGGCGTTCTCGTTCGTGATCTCCTGATACATCGCGAACAAGTTGCCGTAGCGCTCGCGGACCTTGCCTTCCCCGAGGCGCTGGATGGCGTCGGCGAAGTCGAGATACACGCCCAGGCCGGTTCCACCAACGCCACGGCCCTCGTCGCAAACGGTCTTGGCCGCGCGGCTGGCGATGTCACGCGGCGCAAGATTGCCAAACGCGGAATACATCCGCTCCAGATAATAGTCGCGGTCGCCCTCGGCGATGTCCGACGGCTTCTTGCCGCAGTCTTCCTTCCGCTTCGGCACCCAGACGCGGCCGTCATTGCGGAGCGACTCGGACATGAGCGTCAGCTTGGACTGGTAATCGCCGCTGACCGGTATGCACGTCGGGTGGATCTGCGTGTAGCACGGATTGCCAAAGCACGCGCCGCGCTTGTAGGCACGCCAGATGGCCGTCGCGTTCGCACCGCGTGCGTAGGTCGAAAGGTTGTAGGTGTTGCCGTAGCCGCCGGTCGCGAGGACCACGGCGTCGCCGTTGTGGCGGGTGACTTCGCCGGTCTGGAGGTTGCGGACGATGATGCCCTTCGCATGGCCGTCCACGACCACGAGGTCGAGCATCTCCGAGTGCGTGTAGGACTTCACGCCGCCATTGGCGATGTTGCGGCAGAGCGCGGAATACGCGCCAAGGAGCAACTGCTGCCCCGTCTGGCCGCGCGCGTAGAACGTGCGCGAAACCTGCGCGCCGCCGAAGGAACGGTTGTCGAGCAGGCCGCCGTATTCGCGGGCGAATGGCACGCCCTGGGCGGCGCACTGGTCGATGATGTTGACCGACACCTCGGCGAGGCGATGCACGTTCGCCTCGCGGGCGCGGAAGTCGCCGCCCTTGATCGTATCGTAGAAGAGGCGATGCACGGAGTCGCCGTCGTTCTGATAATTTTTGGCCGCGTTGATGCCGCCCTGCGCTGCGACGGAGTGCGCGCGCCGGGGCGAATCGTGGAAGACAAAGTTATGCACGTCGTAGCCCAGCTCCGCGAGCGTGGCGGAGGCGCTGGAGCCGGCCAGGCCCGCGCCGACGACGATGATCTTGTATTTCCGCTTGTTCGCCGGGTTGATGAGCTTGGTGTAGAACTTGTGGTGCTCCCACTTTTCGGCGAGCGGCCCGGAGGGGATGTTGGAATTCAGCGTAGCCATGTTACTTGCCCTCCTTTCCCTGCACCGCGACGAGCGCGGTGGCAGGCTGTTCAGCGGCGGCCTTCAGTTCGTATTTCTTCCGCTCGACGTAGTCGTTTCCGACCACGCGCAGGCAGATCGCCACGGGGATGATGCTGTAACCGATGAGCAGCGCGATGCTCGCCGCCCTGGCAAAGCACTGGATGCGCGGCCACCAGACATGGTCGCGGAAGCCGAGGGAGTGGAACATCGCCGCGAGACCATGCCCGAGATGCACGAAGAGCAGCGCCTGTGCGACGAGGTAAAAGATGCAAACACACGGAACCTGCAGCCCCAGCACCATCATCGCGTAAACGTCCGGCACCCTCTCGCCGTGCAGCGTGGTGGTGAGCTTGGAGAAGTCGCCGACGCCGTTGACACCGGGCAGCAGGACCGTGAAATGCGCGAGGTGATAGACGACGAACGCCGCGATCACGATGCCCGTGGGCAGCATGTATTGCGACGCCGTGCTCGCGCCATGGCCGGCCTTGGTGGCGTAGGGCTGCGGACGGGCGGCGGCGTTGAGCTGGGCGAGCGTCACCGCCGAGGCGATGTGCAGCGCCACGCAGGCGAGCAGCCCGAACCGCGCGCCCCACAGCAGCAGCGGCTCGCTCTTCAGGAAGTGCGCGTAGCCGTTGATCAGCTCGGGCGGGCCGAAGATTTGCAGGTTGCCGGCGAGGTGGCCGATGAGGAAGACGAACAAAGCCGCCCCCGTCAGCGCCATGAGGTATTTCTTCCCCAGCGAGGAGTTCCAGATTCGGTCAATGATGTTCATTGCAGGGACGGCAGATACACATCCGCTTTTCCGACGAGAGTGAATTAAAGGGCCGGGGAGAACAGCCGTCAACGCGCGGGCTTAAGTATAAGCACCCCTTCCTCCATTCATCAGCTGAAACTGCCCCAGCCGCCGAAGAGGGCGGCGGAAAAACGACGCAAAAAAAGCATCTCAATTCCCCGTCTCACTGGCTACATCAGCTTCAGCTTCGGCAGATCCTGCGAGTCCACCAGGCCGACCGGCTCGCGCCTGGCGTTCACGACGACGAGGTCGTCGATGTTCCGTTCGTTGAAAATCTTCAGCGCCTCGGCGGCCAGCGCCTCGTCCCGGATGCAAATCGGGTTGCGCGTCATCACGTCGGCCAGAGGGCGCGTGAGCAGGTCGTTGTCCGCAGCCATGCGGCGGCGGAAGTCACCGTCGGTGAAGATCCCGGCCAGCTTCCCTCGCTTGTCCACAATGGCGAGGCTGCCGGACTTGGCTTTCGTCATCACCATGAGTGCGTCACGCACGGCGAGCGTCTGCGGGGCGATGGCGTTGCGGTCGCCGGTGCGCATGATGTCGCGGACCTGCACGAGCAGCGCGCGGCCGATGGCCCCGGACGGATGGTGGCGGGCGAAGTCCTTCTGGGTGAAGCCGCGCGCCTCCAGCACGGACATCGCCAGCGCGTCGCCCATCACGAGCATGGCCGTGGTGCTGGCGGTGGGCGCGAGATTGAACGGGCAGGCTTCCTTCGGCACGCGGACGTTGAGCACCACGTCGCTGTGCCGCGCGATCGTGGATTTGGGATTCCCCGTGAAGGCGATGAGCTTCACGGCGAAACGCTTGAGCGCGGGCAGCAAGTTGACCAGTTCGTCCGATTCCCCGGAGTAACTCAGGGCCAGCACGAGATCACCGTCGTTGACGATCCCAAGGTCGCCGTGCAGCGCGTCCACGCTGCTGAGGACGACGCTGGTGGAGCCGGTGCTGGTGAGGGTGGCGGCGAGCTTGGCCCCGATGTTGCCCGACTTGCCGATGCCGACGACGATGAGCTTGCCGCGACGACGCAGCGAATCCACGACCAGTTCCACCGCACGGTCAAAGGAGCCGTCCAACTGCGTCCGCACGGCGCGGAGCGCGGCCAGTTCGATGTCGAAGACGCGGCGGGCTCGGGTGAGATGGCTCATGAAGTGCGGGCGGAGCATGGCTGATGGACCCGTCACTCGGCAACTCCAACCACATACAGCGGCGGCGGTCTGAATTGGGTGTCCACGCTTTAGCGTGTCGGCACGCCCGACACCCTGAAGGGTGGACACCGAACAAAACGGCGGCGCTGCGCTCCAAAACCTGACTCCGGGTCACCCCCAGCCCAGCAGCCTGCCGCCGTGATACGTGAGGAAGGCCATGCCCCAGGCCAGGACCGCCATGTAGAGCCACTGGACGAAGGGCCACTTCCACGAGTTGGTCTCCCGGCGGACGACGGCAATGGTGCTGACGCATTGCAGCGCGAAGACGTAGAAGACCATCAGGGTCACGCCCACGAGCGGGGTGTAGGCCAGCGTGCCGTCGTCGCGTTTCTCCGCCTGCATCACCTTGGCGAGGCTGGTGGTGGCCGCCGTGTCCTTGGTGTCGGTCTCGCCGACGTTATAGACGACGGACATGGTGCTCACGAAAACCTCGCGTGCGGCGAAGCTGGCGACGATGCCGATGCCCATCTTCCAGTCGAAGCCCAGCGGGGCGATGGTGGGTTCAATCAGCTTGCCGAGGCGTCCGGCGAAGGAATGGCGGAGTTTTGCGCCTTGTTCCTCTTGGTCTACCTGTTGGAAGGATTCAAACGCTTCCACCTGAGACCGTGACCAGATTTGAAGGTGCTGCTGAACCTCGTTCTCGCGAGTGCGATACCCTCTGGAGCCGGCTGGAGCGTCTGAAAGGCGGTTGGGTTCCATCAGCCGGTAGGCGCGAACCTCGTCGACCTTCTTCGAAAGCTCTGTCTCATTCGTGATTGCAGGAAACAACTGCCTCAGTTGCTGGATTCGCTTTGCCTGAGCATTCTCTTCGATTTTAAGGCTCTTCGGATACGTCGCCAGAAACCACAGCACGATGTTGATGCCCAGGATCACCGTGCCGGCGCGGCGCAGGAAGAGCTTCGAGCGGTCCCACATGTGGCGCAGGATGGTCGTGGCCACGGGGCGTTTGTAGGGCGGCAGCTCCATGATGAGCATCGGCGTCTCGCCCTTGAGCAGCGTTTTCTTGAAAACCCACGCCATCACCAGCGCCATCACCGTGCCGAGCAGATACATCGCGAGCATGGTCAGCCCTTGCAGGCCGATGACGCCGCCGAGCTTGAGGTCCGGCACGCACGCGGCAATGAGCACGGCATACACCGGCAGCCGCGCCGAGCAGCTCATCAGCGGCGCGACGAGGATGGTCACGAGCCGGTCCTTCGGCGTCTCGATGGTGCGCGTGGCCATGATGCCGGGGATGGCGCAGGCGTAGGAACTCAGCATCGGAATGAAGCTCTTGCCGTGCAGTCCCACGCGCGACATCAGGCGGTCCATGAGGAAGGCCGCGCGCGCCATGTAGCCGGTGTCTTCCAGCAGGCTGATGAACAGGAAGAGCAGCAGAATCTGCGGCAGGAAGACGACGACCGCGCCGACGCCCTTGATGACGCCGTTGACGAGCAGGTCGTTGAGATCGCCTGGGGCCATGAGCCCGCCGACCCGGCCGCCGAAGCCGTCCACGGTGCTGGAGAGAAAATCCATGGGCACCTTTGCGAACGTGAAGATGCTCTGGAACATCACCCACATCAGCGCGACGAAAATAGCGATGCCCCAGAAGCGGTGCGTGAACACGCGGTCGAGCCGGTCGCTCACGGTCTCGTGCACCACATCCTCTTCCGTGACCGTCGCGGCGATGATGTCCGCGATGCGTGCGTAGCGGGCCTCGATGGCCACGGTGCGCCAGTCCACGCCGGCGGCCTCGATGCGTTGACGCGCAGCGGTGACGGCGGCGGAAAGCTCCTTGGAATAATGGGCGGCGTTGCTGGCGAGCGCCTTGTCGTCGGACAAAAGCAGCAGCGCCTCGGCCTCCGGCGCAGTCCAGCGCTGCGGAAAGGCTTTCTTCAACGCGGCGGCCAGAGTGGTGAGTTCCGTGGTGAACGCGGCGGGCAGGGAGACGAACAACTTCGTCGTAGGAGACGAGGTGACGGGCCTCTGACTTTGTTCCGCGTTCTGCGCTCCGAGTTCCGAGTTGGTTAGAGACTCGTCACCTCGTCTCCTACTCAAAGAGGCGACTATTTGCTTCGTCAGTTCCCCTACCCCTTCGCCTTCACTCGCCACGAGCGGCAGGACAGGCACGCCGAGTTCCTTCGCGAGCACGGCGGCGTCCACGCGATGGCCGTTCTGCTCGGCCACGTCGGTCATGTTCAACGCGAGGAGCGTCGGGTAGCCCAGCTCGATGACCTGTGTGGCGTAGTATAGGTTGCGCTCCAGGTTCGACGCGTCCACGACCACGACGACCAGTGCCGGCGCGGGCACGTCGGCGAGCCGGTGGAAGAGAATGTCGCGCGAAACCTCCTCGTCGAGGGACTTGGGGCTGAGGCTGTAGGTGCCGGGGAGGTCAATGACGGTGATGCCCTCCGCGCCCTTGAGCGCGCCCTCCTTGCGCTCGACGGTGACGCCGGCGTAGTTGCCGACCTTCGCGCGCAGGCCGGTCAGCACGTTGAAGAGCGTGGTCTTGCCGCAGTTCGGGTTGCCGGTCAGCGCAACGAAAAGTTGAGGGGAATCAGACATCAAAGATTAACGCAAGGACGCGAAGACGCGGAGACGCCAAGGAAGACAAAACACTTCCTGCATTGCGCCTCCGCGTCTTTGCGTTGAACAAAGTCGTCATGCCGCAAATCGGTTGCCATATGCGCGACATAAAAATTGAGTGGAGTCAGGCATGAAGGGTTAACGCAACAAAGCGGGACTTCATCGGAATAGCAGGGGCACGAATATGATGAGCAGCCAGCTGCCCACGCATGCAACTGCTCCGATTGTCCATGAAGCCCGCTCTCGCCATGCCT
>JBAYGL010000306.1:0-6636 GCA_041666725.1 Limisphaerales bacterium | reverse complement strand
TAGCCTGCACCGGCGCGGGGCCGGCACTTCGTCAGGCTGTGGCGTCGGTCCGGACGTCGGTGAGGATGTCGGTGATGCGCTCGATGCTGGCGTGGCACTCGGCGAGCGCCCTGGGCATCTCGGTGGCGAGGTATTCCACGTCCGTGGCACGGTCGGCCTCGCTGGCCCTGGCGAGAATCTCGGGCGTGAGTTTCTGAGCCAGGGCGGCGGCGAGAAGCTCCTTCCCGGCTTGCAGGGCCGGCTGCACCTGGCGCGCGGCGTCCTCGGCGAAACGCACCTTTTCGCGCACGGCCTCCAGCAACGGGCGCATCTCGCTGGCGATGACGGCGGCCATTGAGCCGGTGTTGCCAGTCCCGCCGGATCCGCCGGCGCGATGCAGCTGGATGGCGAGCCGAAAATTCTCCTTTTCCGCACGGTCGCGCTCGGTGATGTCACGCGAAACGAGGACGAGATTGCCGACGTTGGTCTCGCTTTCGCGGACAACGCTGACGTGCGCCTCGAACCTGCGCCAGTGCCCCTGCTTGTGCTGGAGGCGGTATTCGAGCACCTGGTCGGCGTTCTCTTGCAGGGCGGACTTCAGGATGTCCACGGCCAGATTTCGGTCCTCCGGGTGGACGAGCGAGAAAAGCGAACCGTGGTGCAGCTCATCAGCGCTGTGGCCGAGGGAATGCATGACGGACGGGCTGAGGTATTGAGGCCGGCCCGTGCCATCCACGACGATGATGAGATCGGCGGCGTTGTCGGTGATGAGACGGTAGCGCTCTTCGCTTCGCCGGAGCCGCTGTTCGGTCCGTTTGTAATTGGTGATGCTCTGCTGGAGGAGGGACACGGCGTTGCGCAGTTCGGCGGTGCGCTCGCCGACCATGCGTTCGAGCTCGTCCAGCTTGAGCTTCGACTCCTGCACGAGCCTCCACTTCTCAGTCATGGCGCAGGCAAGCTGAAGCACCTCGACGTTGTCGAACGGCTTCTTGAGCAGCACCAGCTTGTCCGAGCAGCCAACTTTGGCGGTCATCTCGTCCCACGAATAATCCGTGTAGGCGGTGCAGATGACGATCTGAGTGTCCGGTGCGGCCTCCCAGATTTTCACCGCCGTCTCGATGCCATCGATGCCCGGAGGCATCCGCACGTCCACAAAGGCCAGCGCGTAAGGCGTTCCGGCCTCGCATGCCTCCTGGATTTTCTCCACGCCGTCGAGGCCCTGCAGGGCGTAGTCCAGGTCGAAGGCGGCGCGTTTGGGCCGCGATCCCGGGGTGTCGCCGAAGAGCGCCGCCTCCGCGGCATCCAGGCCGCCGGTGTCACCGCTGCTGGTGAGCACCTTCCGGAAGTCCTCGTGTATCGCCGGATTGTCGTCGATGACCAGGATGCGCTTGTTTTCTGGAATGGTGCTCAAGGTTTCTTCTCCTCCTTCGGCTGGGCGGGCAGGTCCAGGCTGAACATCGCGCCCTTGCCAGCGCCCTCGCTGTGGACGGTCAGCGCGCCGCCCATTTCCTTCGCAATGAGGGCCGCGCTGTGCAGGCCGAACCCGTGTCCGCCCGGGCGCGTGGTGAACCCATGCGTGAAAATCCTGCCCAGATTCTCAGGGGAGATGCCCACGCCGTTGTCGAGCACCTGGATGCTCACGCCGTTGCGTCCGTTGGGGGCGATGCGGATGGTGAGCTGTTTTTTTCCATCGAGGTTCGCCTCCAGCGCCTGCTTGGCGTTGCGGATAAGGTTGTTGAGGATTTGCAGCACCTTGTGCTTTTCCGCAAACACCGTGGGGACGGGGCTGAACTGGCGGGTCACCGTCACGTCGTGGCGCGTCAGGGCGGTGAGCTGCATCCTCAGGGCCATCTCGACAAGGTCCGCCGCAACAACCGGCTCGACGATGCCGCCGACCTTCGAATAGCCCTGCTGCGTCGCCACGATGTCGCGGATGTGATCCACATTCCTGCGCATCTCGTCCAGCTCGCGCAGGAGGTTCTGCTGCTCCTCGGCAAGGTGCTGGCCGAGCTGCTCAAGGTAGACCGGAATCTGCCTGCCCTTCTCGTCCTGCGTGAGGAAGGCGCTGAGATCCTGCCCGTGGTCCTTCAGCATGGCGGCGAGGCGCGCGAGGTTGGCCGCCTTGCTGCGGCGGATCATGTCGCTAACGAGCGTGGCGGCCACATTCACGCTGTTGAGCACGTTGCCGACGTTGTGCAGGACGCCGGTCGCGACCTCCGCCATGCCGGCGGCGCGCGACGCCTCGATCAGCTCCCTGCTCTTCTGCTGGAGTTCGTCCTCGATGCGCTTGAACTCCGTGATGTCCCGCGAGACGCCGATGATGCCGGCGATCTGCCCGATGCGGTCGTAAACCGGCACCTTCGTCACCGAGGCCCAGACCGGCTGGCCGTCAACGCCGACCTGCTTCTCGATCTTTGCAATGATCGGCTCGCCGGTGGCCATGATGTGCTCCTCGTCGTGGATGAACTGGCGCGCCAGCTCCGGCGGATGAAAGTCAAAATCCGTCTTTCCGATGACCTGCTCCGGCGAGGTCATGCCCAGCCGCCGGACGAGCGCCCTGCCGACCATGACGAAGCGGGACTGCGCGTTTTTGAAGTAGATGCGGTCGGGGATGTTGTCCAGCAGCGCCTGGAGCATCTCGCTGGAGTTCTGCAACTCCTCCTCCGCGTGTTTGAGGGCGGTGATGTCCTTGCTGATGCCAAAGGTGCCGACGATGAGGCCCGCAGGATTCCGCCATGGCAGCTTTGATGTGAGCACCCACGCCGCCCGCCCGTCCGGCAGGGTCTCCTTCTCGACTTTGCCCAGGACGGGCTTGCCGGTGCGGATGACCTCCTGTTCATCTGCGAACGCCTGCATCCCGTGCTCCTCGCTGAACAGGTCAAGGTCGCTCTTGCCCACGAGTTCGTTGGGATCACTCCTGCCCACGCGCTGCGCGATCGAGGCGCTGGCACGGACAAAGCGCGACTCAAGGTCCTTGAAATACACCGCGTCCGGGACGTTTTGGAGAAACATGTCCATCAGCGAACGCTCGAACTGCGCCTCCTGCGCGAAACCGGACCTCGCGGCGGTCTGCGCGGCAAACTGGTCGCGGTTCAGCAGGGCGGTGGAAGCCCGGCTTGCACGCAACTCGGCGGCCTGGGCGGCCTTCACGGCCAGCACGCGCGCCAGCTGCAGCGCCGTCGGCCCGCTGAACGGCTGCGGCAAAAAAGCCAGCCGATCCGAAGCACCGAGCCGGGCGCGGATCGGGGCGAAGTCCGGCTCAACGCCGGCGGGAGGGCAGAACACCAGATGCAGTTCACAGTCCTCCTCCGCAAGCTGGGCGGCGATTTCAAGAACGACGGCGGCCCTGGCGGGCGGAAGGGCAAGGAAGGCGATGCGGTAGGGCTGGTCTGCGGCGCGCTCAAGGCGGGCGATGCCAAGTGCTTCACTCAAGCGCACCGGGGTGAATGACAGCGGCACGCCTCCAACCATGTCCGCAAGGGCGCCGCGCAAGACCTCGTGCAAGGCCCCGGTGTCATCCACCGACAGTATGCGCGCCTGTTTTCCGTCGCTCATCTCGGATGAAAGTCACGTCCGCAACAGGGGCGCTTCACGCCAACCACGCGGGCTGATTTTCGGGAGACTCTAGGCAGAGAGCCGACGGGCGCGAAAGGTCAAACTTCGGAGACCGCAGCAGCAGGGCGGCCTCGCCCCGCAGTCCCGCTCCGCGAGCCGGTTCAAGGGAACAATTCCATCAACGCGTCGGCAAATATCTTCATGCCGCGGGCGTCGGGGTGGTTGATCGAGTTGAGCATGAGCGCGCTGTAGGGGACGCCCTGCCGCCAGAGCCGGCCGTAGCGCAGCGAGGCATCGGCCAGCGCAACTTCGTGTTTGGGGGCAAAGGTCCGAAGGCCCGCGACGTAGGGACGCGGGTCGTTGTCGATTTCGCGCTCGCGGGTGAAGCCCATCCAGTCGGGACGGACGTAGTGTGGCGTGAGGATGATCCACTCCGCGTCGATTCCCTTGAAGTCCGCGAGCAACTTGCTGTAGCGCTCTTCGACCGCCGCCGGGCTCAGGCCCGCGTCGTTCACGAACTCGGACACGACGAGGTCCGGCTTCGCGCCGAGCACCTTCTCGCGATAGTTGTGCGGGCTGCCGGGCGGCTCGTTGAGATAGCTGCCGGTGTTTCGTCCGCCCCAGGCCTCGGTGACGAGCTCGATCTTCGCCTGCGGGAAGTGCGCGCGCAGACGTGCCACGAACTGCTCCTGCCAGCGTTCACTTGCGCGGCCTGGCAGAAAGGATCCATCGGTCACGCTGTCGCCCCAAGCGAGGACTCGGAGCAACTCGCCGGAGCGGAGCTTCTTCAACGCCTTGGGCACGCGGAGTTCCGCAACGGTGGGGCTGGGTTTGGCCGGCTCTGGATAGGCCGCCTCAAGAACGGGAAAGAGATGTTCCGGCGCAAGTTTCGTCACCCGGCCCGGGAGCCAGACGTTTGCCAGGTGACGCTCGCCAGCGCCGACTTCCGGAGCCACCGGGGCATTGGCCCGCGGCTGGCCCGTTCGCAGTTCGACGCGTCCCTCGCGCGTGAGCACAATGCTGTCGATGCGGAGCTGCCCATGCCGGTAGCTCGCGAAAACGGGCTGGCCCTCCTTGAGGCGCCCCCCCGCGAGCCGGCCCACGGTGCCCCAGCTCAAGTCCGCCTCGTAGTCCTCGCCCCTGCGGAACGTCTCCGCGTCCGCGCCCGGCCCGGCGCGCAGCACGAGGCTTTCCGGTTCCAGCAGATAGGGCGTCGTGGTTTCCTGCGCCCGCACGGCCAGGAGCTGTGCGCCACGCACCCAGCCGCCGGCCTTGGGGTTGAAGACCGGCAGCGAATTATATTTTTCCGCGCTGACCGAAAGCACCCTGGGTGGCACGACGGACAAGGTCGCCTCAACGGGACGCGCTCCCGGCACAGTCACCTTCACCTGCCAGTCGCCGGCGAGTTTCAAGCTGGCCGGCACTTCGGCCGCGCGACAGAACGACAGCGCCAAAGTGGCGAAGACGATGGAAGAGAGCGTGTGGAGACAGTTGCGGCGTTTCATGTAAAGGCTGTCACGACTGAGTCGTCTGGTTGATTCCAGACCGACCCCGGCAGATTGAACGGCGACGTTGACGACTGCAAGTCGTCAGCGCGCTGCGGGCCAAAGTCCGGCGGAGTCGCGCCCGAGCCGAAGAACCACGTGGGATACTTGCCATTCCAGCGCTCGACGCGCGTCTTCTCGATGCAGATTGTTTTTGGCGGCTGGCGAAGGGACTGGGGGAGTGATTGCGGTTGTTTGACGCGGTGGATCACCGGTTCAAGCTCTGCGATGCAGGCTCCGTCCTTCTGCCTTGAAAGAGAGAAATGCCAGGGTGACCACGGCAGATGCGAGCAAGTTACCGTTGCTGCCTTCCGGCCCTGGCGGGGTTGGCCTGTCAACATTCCGCGGGCCCTGGCGCGGCGATTAAGCCGAAGCGCCACCGGGACAGCAAGGGGAATTGACGCAAATTGCGAGCGTCGTGTGAAACGCATCCGCGCGGGCATGGCTCCGACTCGCGAAGAGGCCGGGCTGATTTGATGTCCACTCCCTCCGCAAAAACGTCAGGCCTCATTTCTTCCCCGCCCGCCCCAGCGCTTCTACTAGCCGGCTCCGCCGCCCTTGATGGCCTTGGCGTCGCCCTTGAGCAACGCGACGCCATAGTCGCGGTTCATGCGGGCGATGAAGTCGAGGGAGACTTCCTTGGGGCAGACGGCCTCGCACGAGCCGGTCACGGTGCAGGCGCCGAAACCCTCGGCGTCCATCTGGTCCACCATCGCCTTCGCGCGTCTGAAGCGCTCGGGCTGGCCCTGTGGCACGAGGCCGAGGTGCGAAATCTTGGCGGCCACAAAAAGCATGGCGCTGGCGTTCTTGCACGCGGCCACACACGCGCCGCAGCCGATGCACTGCGCGGCGTCCATCGCGAGGTCGGCATTTTCCTTGGGAACAGGAATCGAGTTCGCGTCCGGTGCCGCGCCCGTGCGCACGCTGATGAAGCCGCCGGCCTGCTGGATGCGGTCAAAGGCCTTGCGGTCGCAGACGAGGTCCTTGATGAGCGGGAACGCCTTTGCGCGGAACGGCTCGACAACGATCTCGTCGCCATCCTTGAAGCTGCGCATGTAAGTCTGGCACGTCGCAATGCCCTTGTGCGGGCCATGGGGCTTGCCGTCAATGACCAGCGAGCAGGTGCCGCAGATGCCCTCGCGGCAGTCGTGGTCGAAGGCGATCGGCTCCTCGCCGCGGTTGGCGAGCTCCTCGTTCACCACATCAAGCATCTCGAGGAACGACATGTTCTCGTTCAGATCGGGTGAAGTGTAGGTCTTGAACCCGCCGGGGGCGTTCCGGTTTTTCTGCCGCCAAACTTTGAGCGTAACTTTCATCGGGTCTTAAATCGTTCGAGGTGGTTGCGGCTTATTTGTAGGAGCGCGTGCTCATCTTCACTTCTTCGTAAACGAGCGGCTCCTTGTTGAGGATCGGCGCCTTGTCGGGAGCCCCGGCGTATTCCCAGCCGGCCACGAAGGCGAACTGGTCGTCACGGCGCTTCACATCGCCGGGATTTACAAGACCCTGCTTGGTCTCCGGATCGTCCGGTGTGTATTGATATTCCTCGCGGAAGTGACCG
>JBAYGL010000305.1:0-6638 GCA_041666725.1 Limisphaerales bacterium | reverse complement strand
TGCAGGGCCTGGACTTCCGACAGCCGCTCCGCAAGCCGCTGGTCCGCGCTGGCACCGCTCTGCCGCGCGGCATCTTCAACCTGACGGCGCGTTGTTGCCTCGTGGTCGAGGCGGGAGCGGATGTCGAGCAGCTCCATGTTCGCGTCGGCCAGCTCCTTTTCCAGGTCGGACTTGATGCGGCGCAACTCGGCTTCGACCTGCTCGCGCTGCCTGGCTTCATCGCGCTGCGCCTTGCGGGCGGAATCCAGCTCGGACTGAAGGGCCTGTTCCGCACGTCCGGCCTCGGCGGCGGCGTGTTGCAACCGCTGTTCCAGCTGCTGCCTCGCGCTGATCTCGGTGCCCTGGGCCTTGCGCGCCGTGTCGAGATCCGAACTGAGAGCCTCCGCCGTCCGGTTCGCGTCGAGCAGGCTCTCCCGAAGCTCCCGCTCGATCTGGTGGCGCGAGGCGGTTTCCTGTTCAAGCCGGGCGCGAAGCGCGGCGACGTTCTCGTTTGATTCCGCGAGCAGCCGGTCAAGTCCGGCCTTTGCCTGCTGCAATTCTGTTTCCACGGTTTCACGTCCGGCGGACTCCTCCGCGAGGGCGCTTTGCGCGGCGGCCAGCGCCCGGCTGCTCTCCGCGTTGGTCTCCTCCAGCTCCGCGCGGACTTTGTGGAGCGCGGCCTCGGCCTCGTCCCGCTTTCCGGCTGCGGCCCGCAATTCTTCGCGTGCCGTGTTGAGTTGGCCTTTGATTTCGCCGGCGTGCTGTTCGGTGGCGAGGTTGGCCAGCCTCCATGCGGCCTCGACGCGTTCGCGCTCTGCGGACTCGAAGTCCAGCCGGGCCTGCAATCCCGCGGCTTCCGCAGCCGCCGCCGCGAGGCGCTGGCCCAGTTCGGATTTTGTTTTTGGCAGCGCGGTTTCGAGCTCCTCGCGCCGGGCGGTTTCCGAGCGCAACGCCTCGCGCGCCGCCTCCAGCTCGGACGCGAGCAGTGCGACGCGCTCCTCGGAGGAGCGGCTGGCCTGGAGCAGTGAGTCCTCGTTCTGCCTGCGTTCGGCGGCTTCGGTTTCGACCTGGGCGCGGACTTCGGCGAGCGTGGCGAGCTGTCCGGCCAGTTCATCCTTTGCCCCGGCGAGTTGCTGCTCCAGCTCGTTGCGCGTCGAGGTAAGTTGTTTTTCCAACTGCTCGCGCTGTTCCGTTTCAAGGATCAGATTGTCCCAGGTCTTCTTCAGCTCCGCGTCCTGATCGGCGAGCTTTTGCTGCTGTTCGGCGGCGGCCTTCTGCAAATCGGCTTCGCGCTGGCTGCTGGCGGCGGTGGCCTGCTCCAGTTGCACGCGGACTTCGGCAAGGGCGGCGGTGGCCTCGGCAAGCTGCCGCTCCGTCTCCGACTTCGACTGGCCCAGCGCGGACTCCGCCTGTTCGCGCCGATCCGCCTCCGCCTGCAGCTGCTGGCGCAACGCGGCGAGTTGCTGCTGCGTTTCGGTGAGCTGCTGTTCCGAGGTGTCCTGTGTTTGTTGGGCGGCGGTTTCGACTTGGAGTCGTGCGGCTTCTGCGCTCTCCAGTCTGGCCCGGAGTTCCGCGAGGGCGGCAAGCTGGGCTTCCGATTCGGTTTTGACCCGGGCGAGTTCCGCGTCGGTCTGCGCCCTGCGCTGGGTCTCGCCTTCCAACAGCTCGCGCGTCTTGGGCAGATCAGCCGCCTGTGCGTTGATTTCCTCCAGATGGCGGCGCGTTTCGGCAAGCGCGGTTGTGGCGTCGGCAAGCTGGCGCTCCGTCTCCGATTTCGACCGGCCCAGCGCGTTCTCAGCCTGCGTGCGGCGGTCGGATTCGGCCTGCAGTTGCTCACGCAACGCGGCGAGCTGTTGCTGCGTCTCGTTGAGCTGCTTTTCGGAGGAGGTGCGGAGTTCCAAGGCTGCGCCTTCAGCCTGTTGCCGGGTGGTTTCGGCAAGCTCCAGTTGCGTGCGCAATCCGGCCTCGATCTGCTTCCGCGAAGCTTCGCTTTCAGCAGCGCCCGCGGCCGCGTCCTGGGCGGCCTTCTCCAGACGTTCTTCGAGGGCGATGCGTGCGGTGTCCGCCTCGGCGAGCTGCTGCAGGAGTTTGCCGCGTTCTTCGCCCAGGGACTGTGCGGCGTTCTGTTGCGCGGCCAGTTCCTTTTCCAGCCGCGCCCTGGCGTCGGCGAGTGCGGTGAACTCGGCGCTTGTCTTGACGCCGCCGTTGCCGGACTCGGCCTGCTCACGGCGGAGAATCTCTGTGGAAAGCTGGTCCTTGGTCCGTTCCAGCTCGGCGCCCAGCTCCATCATCCGCTGCTGGATGCCGGTGTTGTTCTGCACCATCGCCTCCTCGGACAGCTCGCGCTCGGTCTCGGCGCGCTCGGCCCGCTCGCGTTCGACCTGCAGCGCGGCGTTGAGCGCGGCCAGCTCGGTTTCGAGGCGTGTGGTCCGTTCCGTCTCCGCATGAAGCCGGTTGTGGATGGTCTCCACCGCGGTGTCGGGTGTGGAGGAGGCGGCCTGCAGCTTGTCGAAGTCTTCGCGGACGCGGCGCAGGTCGTCTTCCGCGATCTGGCGCCGGGTGGCCTCGTCCTGGAGTCGTTTTCTCAGCGCCTCCAGCTCGGCGGGAGAACTGGCGACACGTTTCTCCAGTTCGGACTTCTCCGCCTGCAGGGTTTTCTCCGTGAGCTCGTGTTCGGCCACGGCTTTTTCCAGGCCGCCGATGATGTCGGTGAAGCCTGTGGTGCGCTCGGCCACGATCTTCTCAATCTCCTCACGGGCCTTTGCGAGCTCGGACTCCACCTGCTCGCGGCCGGAGAGCTCGGCCCAGAGCTGGCGGTTGGCCGATTCCAGCTCGGAGTCGCGTTTCTTCAGCTCGTCCGCGCGCCGCTCCAGCTCGGTCCCGATTTCCTTCCGGTAGGATGCCTCCTGCTGGACGCGGCTCAGCGCGGCGTCGAGGGCGGCGGCCTGATCGGCGATGCGGGTGTCGTCGGCAAGCTTGCGGTCGGTGATGTCGAGGATGGAGCCGATGATGCCCGAGGGCTGCTCGTGCTCATCGAGCAGGCGGGTGGCGTGCCCGGCGACCCAGCGGGTGGAGCCGTCCTTTTTCCGGACGCGGAAATCGAGGACGAACTCCTTCTCGCCCCGGACGCATTTGCGCCATTCCTCGGTGACTTTCTTGTTGTCGTCGGGATGCACCGCGAGCAGCCAGCCGAAGCCCTGGCTTTCGGCCTGTGAGCGGCCTGTGAGCGCGCTCCAGCGGTTGTTGACGAAAAGAATGTCGCCCTGATGGTTCGCCCGGAAGATGCCGGCGGGCGCGGCCTGCGTGAGTGTCTCGAAGGTCTGCCGGACCTCGTGGTTCTTGGCGTGCGCCTGCTCGCGCTTCTGGATGTCGCGGCGAAGCAGGAGGAACAGCCCGCCGGTCGCCGCGGCGAGGAAGAGAATGTCCTTCGCGAGGGCGGTCCAGTAGAGCTTCTGCGTCAGCCACAAGTCTGTGGCCGCGAACCAGACCAGGCCCGCGACAAAGACGCCAATCAGCAGGCGGCGTAACCTCGGGAGAAGTGAACTCATGCGCGTGCGTTGTTGTCCGCGCCAGCGTGTGATGGGCGGCGGGTGGTGTCAAACCGCGAGTGTGCTCCGGCGTGCAAACCCGCGCCCGCTGAAAAGCCGGGCGCATCTTGACACTGCCCCCGAAGCCGGGCCGGCGGGACGCCGGCGATACGGCCCGCGAGACGCGGGCGCTACGTAGCGCCGGCCTCCGGCCGGCCGTGCCGCAAGCGTCCCCGCTTGCCTGGCAGATCGGAGGCCGGTGGCAGTGTCAAGATGCGCCCGGAGGAGGCCGTGGCGAGATTCTGGATTGGCGGCGGCGAAAAGTTCGGCCTATGGTCCCGCCCGGTAATTACATGAAAGCCATTCCATCCCTGCTCGCCCTGGCCCTCTCGGGCTGGTCCGTCGCCAATGTCCCCGCCGCGGAGGCCCCGCGCTCCGACGAAACACCCGCCGCCAAGATTGAGAAGCCGGTCGTGTTCCTCGACAAGAGCCCGGTCATCGTCAAATACCAGCTTGGCCGGCTCTCGAACGACCAGCTCCTGCTCGTGGACCGCGCGACGACCCATCCGAAATTCATCCTGCTCTGGGAGGCCATCCTGGGCCGTCCCGGCATGGCTTCAAAACTCCGGGGCGAAGCCGCCGGGGCGCTGGCCACGCTGAACAAGTCCGACGTGCCGACCGAACTGCTCGCCGGCATCAAGCGCGCCCCGGCCGCCCAGGCCGCCGTGCTCGCGGACCTCTCGAAGCTGCTGGTCACGCAAAAGCCCGAGGACCTCAAGAAGAGCCAGGGCGCGCTTGAAACCCTCGCGGGCGCGGATGGACCGGATGCCGCGCGCCAGGCCGCCTTCGCCGCGCTCATCGGCATCCAGCCCGCCGAGACGTTGTGGACGTTTGCCCAGGGCAGGCCGGGCGCGCTGGCGCAGCTGCTTGCGGGCATTCCGCTCGCGCAGGACGGCGTGCGTCGCGCAGCCTTCGCCGGCAAAGTGCTGCCGCTGCTCGTCCCGGCCACGGAGACCGCTGTCCTCAAGGCCGCCATCGGTGCCGCCGCCAAACTGCCGGGCAGCGGCCCCGCAGTCTTCACCGTGTTGACCAGGCTGGTTTCGTCCGGCACGGAGGTTCCATCCGTCGCGCGCGCATTGCTTGCCCTGCCACGCGCCGACTGGCCTGCCGAGGGGCTCAGGCCGGTTGCCGATGCCTTGCTGGCGCAGGCGAAGAAAGTCCCGGTTTCAAAGCGCACGGAGAACGACTTCCTCGACATGCAGCAGCTCGGCTTCCAGCTCGCCATGAAGCTGCCCAAGGATGCCGCGCTGCCGGTGCGCAAATCCTTCTCCACCCTCGGGGTGAACGTCCTGCGCCTCGGCACGCTGCACGAGCAGATGTTCTTTGACAAAATCCAGCTCGTCGCCGAGGCGGGCAAGCCCGTGGAACTCGTCTTCCACAATTCCGATGCCATGCAGCACAACTGGGTGCTGACGCAAATCGGTGGCGTGGACGAGGTCGGTCTCGCCGCGGAGAAGATGGCCCCGCAACCCGACGCCCAGGGCCGCCTCTACGTTCCCGCGTCGCCCAAGGTGCTCCAGGCCACGAAGATGTTGAACCCGAACGACACCGTGCGCCTGCGCTTCGACGCGCCGAAGGAGCCGGGTGATTATCCCTATCTCTGCACCTACCCCGGCCACTGGCAGCGGATGCGCGGCGCGCTCAAGGTCGTCAAAGACCTCGACGAGTATCTCGCGGAAGGCCACGCCGAACCCGCCGCGCCCGTCATCACCGAATGGAAATCCGCCGACCTCGAAGGCGAACTGCCCAGGCTCGCCAGGGGCCGTGACTTCGCGAAGGGCAAGGCCCTCTTCACCAGCGTCGGCTGCATCGCCTGCCACAAGGTCGGCCCGGACGGCGTGCTGTGGGGGCCGGAGCTGACCGGTGTCTTCGCGAAATACAAGGGCGACGCCCGGACGGTGCTCTCGGAAATCCTCGAGCCATCGAAGACCATCGAGCCGCGCTACCGGGCGTTCGAGTTCACCGTGGGCAACGACGAGCCGTTCACCGGCTTTCTGCTGAAGGAGGAAGGCGAGACGCTGACCGTCCAGACCGGCCCCGGCGAGGCGATGGTGAAGAAATTTGCGAAGAAGGACATCAAGAGCCGCGCGCAGGCCAACTCCATCATGCCGCCCGGCCTGCTCAACCTGCTGAACAAAGAACAAATCCTGGACCTGATGGCCTTCCTCCAGGCCGGCGGCGAAGCGAAGCACGCGGCGTCCGGGAAATAATACCAATTCCCAGTGCAAGCCGGTGGAATGCGAGCTGAAGCTCACGCACCGTGCCTTCCCTTCGCGGAGCGAGGGGAGCCAGCCTGCGGTTTCCGACCTCTTCCGGGTGGAACGGGCCACCGGCCCGTTGCGGTGGGCGACCCGCCCGCCGCCCGTGCGTGCGCCGGGAACGCTGCAGGAAGTTCGAGAGTTTTCTGCGCCGAAGCTCGGCGGCAGGTTGCCGCCGAGAACGGCCAGGTTGGCCGTTCCACCCAGGCAGAATCAGTCCGCTCCCACTGCGGCCTGGACACCGGCGTGCGCGCCCTGCCAACCGCCTGTGCCGACAGCGAGCCTTCTCCCTTCGCGGAGCTAGCGGAAGGTGGCCGACTCGTCCGCCGTAGCCTTGGCGAAGGCGGAAGGCCGGATGAGGGGTGCGGCCAATTGCGCCGACGAAGCCAACCCTCACCCCGGCCCTCCCCTTGCGGAGCAAGGGGAGAGGGAGGTGAAAGTGCTAGTTGCTCACCTTCAGCATCCCTGTCACCGCCGCCAGTGTGAGCGGGACGATGATCCAGCCGGAGGTGCGCAGGACGAAATTCGCAATCGCCGCCGGGCGCAGCCGGACGGGCTTCTTGATCAGCGGGATGTGGACCTGCAACGACGTGGTGCCGGCGAGCCATTGTTCCTCGAGCGGAAATTCCACCGGCAGGAAATAGCACATGCTCAAGGCCAGCGCATCCCAGCGCGACAACCGGCTGGCTGACTGCGATTCCCCCGCCGGCTTGTCCTTGCGCACCACCGCCCCGGGGAGCTGGAAGACGAGCGCCCCCAGCCAGACGAGCACGGCGGCGAAGACCAGCAGCCGGTAGGGGCGGATTCCATAGTT
>JBAYGL010000304.1:0-6639 GCA_041666725.1 Limisphaerales bacterium | reverse complement strand
CGTGTCGGCCCGCAGCCGGCAGATCTCGCGCAGCTCGGTGCCGGTCACGTTCACTCCGTTTCGCCGCGTGATGCGGTTTCCCCCCACCAGGCAGGCAAGCCTCAGGCGCAGCTCCTCCAGCTCATCTGCGGCAAGCCCCCGCGCCAGCTCGCTCTCGAAACGCTCCCGCAGCGCCTGAAGCCGGGGGAGGTCCTCGTCGAGCAGGATGCCCTCCGTGGCGGTGATCAGGGCCTTCGCGTCATCCGCGCGGAGCTGGTGAACGGTGAAGAGATGGTCTGACTTCGAGGTGTCGGTGAAGCCCAGGAGGATTTGCAGAATGGCCGAGGCGAAGCCCTCCGAGCGCAGTTCCTTCAGCGCCGCATGGCTCAATTCCATGCCGAGCAGTTGCTGGACAAGCGCCCGTTTCTCCAGCTCCAACGCGCGCAGCTTTGCCTCGCGCTGCCGCTGCCGCGCATCGCGCTGGTCGGCCGTTTCCCAGAACGTGTCTCCCCCGGTCTTTGTGATTTCCCGGGCGCGCTCATCGAAGAGCTTCTCAATGTCCGGCAGCAGGATGTCCCGCAGCGTGCGCTCGGGACAGCCGACCGTGCGGAGGTTGTCGGCGTAGCGGATGTAGTCCGGCGACTCCAGGGCGCTCCAATGAAACGGCGGGGCATTCGTCACCGTAACCGGAGCCGGGGCGGGGGCGGGCTGGTGGACGACGTGCCGGGTGATGACGACCGTTTTGCGTTCGGCACCGAAGCCGGGAAGTCCGCCGTGGCTTTTGAACAGCGCGCAGTTCATCGCCAGCAGCACCCCGGAGAGGGCGAGCGACAAACCCAAGGCAAGGAAGGCCCGCATACGCGTTTGTTTGGACGACGCGCTGGTTGTAGCAATCACCCGAACCCGGGCGCAACCCCGCAGCGAGAACGCGGCCGAGGAGAGCCGCGACGTTTACCTCACTTCAGCCGGAATGATGTAGTTGAAACGCGTGGCGCGCGGCCTTCAGGCCGCAGAAACATCCGACTGCCAACAGAGTTTACGATTCGGCTGACGCTGTTTTAGTAGTGGCTTGTGACACCCGGAAATAGCCGGAAGATCAACGGCCTGCGACGGATCACATCCCCGCAGCCCGAATAAATACCGTCACGGAACACAACCCCCGCGCCGAGCGGAAAACAGCGGGGGAAGTCAGCACGGGCGGGCCTGCGAAGATGAGAGGGATGAACGAACCAAAACACGACTTCAAGGCCGCCTCGCGAGCCAACCGCAAGCTGAGATTTGCGACGACGGCTCACGCCAGCATCAACCTCCCCTCCGTCGCGCGACCGACGAATCCTCCTCGGCTGGCGCTGGCGTCTCGCGAGCATCTGCAAAAACCTCGACGAGTTAGACTCACGCCACCAAACTCAGTCCCATCTCTATGAATGATTTCAACTGGACATGCCCTTTCTGCGATCGCGACTCCGCAATTACCATAGAACGCTACGTGTCCGAATCCGTGTTTCTGACGATAGCCAACTCGACGGGTCCTGTGGGCCTGCAAGTAATGTTTATTGTCTGCCCCAATCAGAAATGCTGCAGGTTCACTCTGAAGACAGAACTCTTTCCTGCTTTCAAAGACGGAAGGGGCAATATGAATGTGCTGTCCAACAAAGGCTCCATCAACCAGTGGAACCTTATCCCTGATTCCCGTGCGCGAACATTCAAGGCAGAGATTCCAGAGGTCATTTTGCAAGACTATCGCGAGGCTTGCCTCATCCGAGACCTGAGTCCAAAGGCCTCCGCAACACTCTCCCGCCGCTGCCTTCAGGGGATCATTCGCGACTATTGGAAAGTGAAAACTGGTCGGCTGGTCGATGAGATAAAGGCGATTGAGGAGAAGATCGATAGCACAACATGGCAAGCCATCGACGCCATTCGAAAGGTTGGGAATATCGGTGCCCACATGGAAAAGGACATCGATTTGATCGTCGAAGTCGATCCTTCCGAGGCTCAGTTGTTGATTGGTTTGATTGAGCTGCTTTTGAACGACTGGTATGTGGCGAGAGAGCGACGCAATGAGAATCTCGCTGCGGTCATCAGCCTCGCTCAGTCCAAGGACAAGGCAAAAACAAAGCCAGCCGAAGAGAAATAGCTCACTTAGCTCTAAGGTCACCGCTTCGCAGATCCTCGGGTGATTTTCCTGTGTGATGGTCTTCATGCTGCGATGGGTTGCCGGGCGTAAGACGGTGTCGCTTTTGGCGATGCGGGCCTCGTGGCGCGGATGGACTTGAGCCATTCGTTGCGATCGAGGCGGGCAACACGCGCACGTCCTTGAATTCCGAGATGATCTTTTGCAGCGGCAGCGCGTCGAAAACCTCCACACCCACCTCCGCGCGATGGAACCGCTGCCGCAGAATCTCGGCACGTAAGCCTCGTCTCAAGAAGTCAGGCTGGAAGCGCTGGCCCGCTTGATTTGCGTGTTTCTCAGGCTCCGGCTCCGGAGTTCAACCCGCTTATGTCCGGCCCGGCACGGCGATGGGATAGTTGCCGTCGGCGTCGGGCTGGACGGGCGGCACCATGTCCCAGGAAACAGTCTCCGGCATGAGCTGGACCTTGGAATTGATCGCCTCGTCCCACTCGATCAGCTTGCCGGAGTAGGTCGCCATGCGGCCCATGATCGCGGTCATCGTGCTCATGGCGGCCACTTCAAGCTCGTTGAACGGCTTGTCGTTCCGGATGGCGTCGAGGAGCGGATGATGTTCGAGCTGATGGCCGTCCTCCCCCTGCTTGAGCCGGAGTTCCCAGGCGTTGGGCCCGGTGATGCGGAACAGCCGCGATTGCACGTTGAGATCGGCGCGGCCCTTGGTGCCGACGACGTGTTCGCTGACCTGCTGGTGGGTGCCGGGCTGGCCCTGGCGGCACTGGCTGAAGAGCTTGGAGCCGTCAGCATACTCATACTCGACGAAGTGATGGTCGAAGATCTGGCCGTGCAGCTTCCTGTCGTTGCGCACCTGCCGCCCGCCCATGCCCTGCGCGCGCACCGGGTGGCCGCCCTTGATCCAGTTGATGATGTCGAGGTTGTGGATGTGCTGGTCCACGATGAAGTCGCCGGAGAGCCAGGTGAAATAATACCAGTTGCGAAGCTGGTATTGCAGCTCGCCCTCGCCGGGCATCCGCTCCAGGCCGCCGCGCGCGTTGCCCAGCCAGTAGCAGGTCATCGAGGTGATGTCGCCCACGGCCCCCGCCTGCAGGCGCCTGACGGTTTCCTGATACGACGGCTGATGATGGCGTTGCAGGCCGACGCCAATCTTCAGGTTCTTCTTCTTCGCCTCCGCGGCAGCCTCCAGCACGCGGCGCACGCCCGGCGCATCCACGGCCAGCGGCTTTTCCACGAAGACGTGCTTGCCCTGCCGCACCGCTTCCGCGAGGTGATACGGATGAAATCCCTGGGGCGAGGCGATGAGCACGAGGTCCGCGAGCGCGATCGCCTTCTTGTAGGCATCGAAGCCGATGAACTGGTCCGAGGGCGAGACGGACACCTGATCGGGGTGCTGTTTCCTGAGTATTTGAAGGCTCTTGTCCAACCGGTCCTGAGCGATGTCGGCCATCGCCACGAGCCGGGTGCCCTTGCCGACGTTGAGGTTCTGGTTGGCCGCGCCCGTGCCGCGTCCGCCGCAGCCGACCAGCGCAACTTTGATTTCGCGATCCGCCGGCGCGGCCAGGGCGTGCGTGGCGGCGGACACGGAGACGGCGGAGGTGCTGGCGAGGAAGGAACGGCGTGTCATCATGGCTTTGTCAGGCTGGGAGTTTCCAAGGAGCGAGGTTGAAGGCTGGCGAAAGGCTCATCTGAATAACAGGGCCGACGTTATTTTGATTTCGAATTATGTCAAGCGCCGCCTCGGTGAGATCCGGAGCCTCCTGTCGGCGATTCCGACCCCGGACAGCACGCCCGCCATGCGCGCATGGACTTCCTGCCGTCCCCTCCGTAGCCTCCGCGCGTGGCTGACGCCTCATCCAATCCGACCCGCCTGCGCCTGCGCGTGACCGCCACCGCCGAGTCCATGATTCGCAGCGGGCATCCGTGGGTCTATGACGCCAGCGTCCGCGAGCAAAACCGCCCGGGCCAGCCGGGTGAACTCGCCGTCATCTACGACCGCCGCGACAAGTTCCTCGCGCTCGGCCTTTACGATCCGCTCTCGCCCATCCGCATGCGCGTGCTGCACCACGGCAAGCCCGCGACCGCCGACGAAAGCTGGTGGCGGGCGAGATTGCAGACCGCGCTGGCCCGGCGCGACGGCCTGTTCGACGCGCGGACCACGGGCTACCGCTGTCTCAGCGGCGAGAGCGACGGCTGGCCCGGCCTGGTGCTGGACCGCTACGACACGACGTTCGTGCTCAAGCTCTACTCTGCGGTGTGGCTGCCGCGCGTGGCCGAAATCGTCGCCTGGCTGCGCGACGCTCTGCCGAGACTGGTAGGGCGAGACTCCGTCGAGCCGTCGAGCGAGCGCAGCGAGGCGGGCGCAGCCAGCATCTCGGGCAACGTCCTGCCAGGCCAAGATGCTCGCTTCGCTCGCGCCGACTCCGCCGGCAAATGGGGTTCGACGGAGTCTCACCCTACCCGCCTCGTCCTGCGTCTCAGCCGCAACATCCAGTCGCTTGCGGAGAAGGAGTTCAACCTGCGCGAAGGCCAGGTGTTGATCGGCGACGCCCCGCAAGGCCCTGTCGTCTTTCTCGAAACCGGCATCCGCTTCGAGGCGGAGGTGATTCGCGGGCAGAAGACCGGGTTCTTCCTCGACCAGCGTGAGAACCGCCGCCGCGTCGAAACGCTCGCCGCCGGGCGCGATGTGTTGAACGCCTTCAGCTTCTCCGGCGGCTTCTCCCTCTACGCCGCACGCGGTGGGGCGCGCAGCACGACCGACCTCGACATCAGCCCGCACGCGCTCGATTCCGCCCGACGCAACTTCGCGCTGAACTCAGCCGATCCGCAGATGGCCGCGTGCCGCCACGAGTGCGCGCAGGCGGACACCTTCGACTGGCTCGCCGCGAGTTCCCGTGCCGACTTCGACCTCGTCATCCTCGACCCGCCGTCGCTGGCCAAGCGCGAGACGGAGCGGACGGGAGCCATCCAGGCGTATCGGAAACTCACCGTGCTCGGCCTTCCGCGCCTGCGCCGGGGTGGAATTCTGGTGGCCGCCTCCTGCTCTGCACACGTCTCGGCCCCGGAGTTCTTCGACGCCGTGCTGGACGCGCTTCAATCCTCCCAAAGACCTTTCGCCGAACTCGCCCGCACCGCCCACGCACCCGACCATCCGGCGACCTTCCCCGAGGCGCAGTATCTCAAGTGTCTGTTTGTGCGGCTGGAGCCTTAGTCACTCCACGACGCGGGTGCAGTTTTCGCCGCCGAAGGGATTGGGCTTGCGGACGTCGCACTTGGGATCGTCCGCCCACTGGCCGTCCACGATGAAACGGTATTCGTGCTGGCCGGGCGGGACGGCGACGGTGGTCTTCCACGCGCCGTTGCGCTGGCGCGTCATCTCGCGGGCGGCATCCTCCCAGCCCGTGAAATCACCGACCAGCTTGACGTTCCGGGCGTCGGGGGCGGAAAGGCTGAAGGAAACACGGCGTTTCGCCGGGGCCGGGGCGGTGGATTTGGATTTCGCGGACATGGCTCGGTGTGGGGTTGAATGGTTGGCGTTTCCAGACTTGGGCTTGAGCCTGCGGGATTTGCTCATGCTCCTGTATGTGGCACAAAATCATCCGCCTCGCAATCCCGATTTCACTTCCGACGAGACGCTCTTGTTCGCGCACGCCCCGCCCGGCATCCCGTCTCACCGTCCTGACACCAGGACCATGTTCGCGTATTGGGTCGTGTCGCCGGTGCGGATGAGGCCGACGGCCCTGGGCACGCGCAGGCGGAACTGCTCGTGCGGTTCGAAGTCCACGGCGCAGCCCTGCAATGCGCGGAGGAACTCGTTCTTTGTCCTGCGCGGGTTCTCCGTCACGAACTCCTGCGCCATGAAGGCCTGCGTGACGTGGAAGTTCTTCCGCAGGGCGGCGAGCACCTGCAACACCGTCGGCACGTCGTCCACGAGCGAGATGTCCACGGTCTCGATGCCCGGCCAGAGCGGAAAGCCGCGGTCGGCGATGACGAGCGAGTTGGTGTGGCGGACGCGCGCCAGGAGCGAGTTGATGGCCGGGTTGAGAATGCCGGTGATGAGCATGGCGGGAGGTTAATCGCGGCGCGGTCGGCAGCAAGGAGCTTTGCGGCGGCGGTTGCCGGCGGCATGTTCCCCGTCATGCAACGGTGTTTCCGGGCGCTGGCCCGCAGTTTCATGCGCATCTGCTTTCCGCAGGTGCGGCAGCTCCCGACCGCCCAGCTCGCCGCATGGCTGGCCGATGTCGCGCGCCCGCAGCCGCTGCTGCTGGACGTGCGGCAGCCGGAGGAGTTCGCCGTGAGCCATCTGGCCGGTGCGCGGCGCGTGGATTCCACCAGCGAGGCCACGGCCGTCCTGTCCGGCGTGCCGCCGACGCAGCCCATCGTGTGCTACTGCGCGGCGGGTTTCCGCTCGTCGGTCATGGCGCGGCGGCTGGCCCGCGCGGGGCACCGGGAAGTCTGCAACCTCGAAGGCGCGATCTTCGACTGGGTGAGCGAAGGTCGCCCGCTGGTGGCCGGGGGCG
>JBAYGL010000303.1:0-6652 GCA_041666725.1 Limisphaerales bacterium | reverse complement strand
GGACCGCATCATCGCCCAAATGCCGCCGCTGCCCGCTGACTTCGCTGCGGAACATGACCACTACATCCACGGCACACCCAAGCGTTCGTCGCGCGGATGAAACGCCTCTTCGCCGACACGTTCTACTACCTGGCCGTGCTGAATCCGGCCGACCCAGCGCACGCCAAGGCCAAGAGATTCTTCGGGCGGACCGACCGGCATCACCTCACGACTACCTGGGTGCTGACAGAAGTGGCTGACGCGATGTCGCGGGCCGCGTTGCGAGGGCGCTTCCTCGAACTTCACGAGTTTCTACTGGACGACCCGACCTTCGAGTTGCTTCCCACCGACGACGACCATTGGGAACGTGGCCGCAAGTTATTCGCCTCCCGCCCTGACAAGGACTGGTCCCTGACCGACTGCATCTCGTTCGTCGTGATGCAGGAGCGCGGGCTGAAGGACGCGCTGACCGGCGACCATCACTTCGAGCAGGCGGGCTTCAAGGTGTTGTTGAAATGAGTTCAACATCCGCCCTAAAGCCAAGGAGCACATCATGAAACGAGATATGGAACTAATTCGTCTTTTGCTCCAAGAAGTTGAAGGAGAGGAACCCAAACCTGACCTGAATGCTTATCCGCAAGCGGCTCTGTTGTATCATCTGGATTTGATGGAAGAGGCCGGGTTGATAATGGCGACGGTCATTCGCCAGTCTGGCAAAGCCATCGCTGTAGATGTCACCAGACTAACAAACACCGGTCACGATTTTCTCTACGCCTCGCGGAGCGACACGGTTTGGAAGAAGTTTAAGGCGAAACTTACCGAGGTAGGCGGCAGTGTTGCCATGTCAATCGCTACCGATTTGCTGAAGAAATACTCGAAGGAGGAACTGGGACTATGAGTGGGGTAGCATCGCGACAGCTCGACGTCGGAGCTGACTTTTCGCTCCATTCCGCATTCCGTATTCCGCGTTCCGCATTCCGATGACCTTCCTCCAACCCTTCCTCCTCTGGGGCCTGCCGCTGGTCTTGGTGCCGGTCATCATCCACCTCATCAACCGCCTGCGCCACAAGCCGCAGCCGTGGGCGGCGATGATGTTCCTGCTCCAGGCCACGCGCGCCTCCACCAGCCACGCCAAGCTCCGCCAGTGGCTCGTCCTGCTCTTCCGCACGCTCGCCGTCCTCGCGCTCGTGCTCTTCATCGCGCGCCCGCTCGCCGGCGGCTGGCTCGGCTGGACGCTCTCGCCCGCGCCCGATGTCATCGTCATCGTGCTCGACCGCTCGGCCAGCATGGAGTCGCGACTCGCCGGGCAGACCGTGACCAAGCGCGAGCAAGCCGTGAAACTCCTCGCCGAGGCCGCGCGCGAATTTCAGGACAAGTCCCATCTCGTCCTGCTCGACTCCGCCACGCGCATCCCGCAACAGCTCGCCAGCGCAAAGTCCCTCCTCGAACCCACGCTCACCGGCCCCACCGACACCGCCGCTGATTTGCCCACGCTCCTTCAGCTCGCGCACAACTGGCTCGTCGAAAACCGCGCCGGAGCCGCCGAGCTGTGGCTCGCGTCCGACCTTCAGCGCAGCAACTGGCTCCCCGACGACGAACGCTGGAAAGCCGTCACCGCCCAGCTCGGCAAGCTCCCCCAAGGCATCCGTGTGCGCCTCCTCGCCTTCGATGGTGACCGCGAGCCGAACACCTCCGCCACGCTCGCCGAGGTCTTCCGCCGCGCCCGCCCGGATGGTGCCGAACTCAACCTCGCGCTCGACCTCGCCCGCAACGCCCCGGCCGGCAGCAGCCCCGCGCGCTTCCCGCTCGCGCTCACGCTCAACGGCACCAAGTCGCAGACCGAACTCGACATGGACGGTGCGGCGCTCCGCTGGCGGCACAAGGTGGACCTCGGCACGGCGAAGGGTCTCGGCTGGGGCGCGCTCGAACTCCCCGCCGACGCCAACGCCCGCGACAACGCCGCCTACTTCGTCTTCGGCTCCGACTCCGCGCTCCGCGCCACGGTCGTCAGCGACCAGCCCGCGCTCATTCGCAACGCCCAGCTCGCCGCGCTCTCCCCCGCCACGCGCCAGCCCGCCGAGGTGCTCACGCCCGCCGCCTTCGCCGAGCGCACCGGCTCCGACGCCACGCTCCTCATCTGGCACGCGCCGCTTCCCGACGCCGCCGGGGAGAAGCGACTGCGCGGCTTCATCGAGGAGGGCGGTGCCGTGCTCTTCCTCCCACCCGGCCGCCCGGACACGGGGAAATTCCTCGGCCTCGGCTGGGGCGAAGTGGAGCGCCAAGCATTGCTTGGCGAGCCGAGCGATGCTCGGCGCTCCGCCGCATTCAAAGTCGCCAAGTGGGAGCAGCAGGAAGGCCCGCTCGCGAAGACCGATGAAGGCCTGAGCCTCCCGCTCGCCGACCTCGACATCACGCGCCGCCAGCCCATCACCGGCGAACCCACCGCGCTCGCCACCTTCACCGACGGCTCGCCCCTCCTCACCCGCCGAGCGCTCGGCAAGGGCCAGTTCTTCTTCTGCGCCACCGTCCCGCACGACGACTGGTCCACCCTCGGCGACGGCCCCGTCCTCGTGCCGATGCTGCAACGGCTTCTCCAGACCGGCGCGCGCCGGCTGAACCAGGAGACCATGGTCGCGTGCGGCGAACTCAGCGCCCTCGACCGCGCGAAGCAATGGACCTCCGCCGACGGCTCCATCGGCAAGAACATCGCCCTCAACATCGGCGTCTATCGCGCCGGTGAACGTCTCCTCGCCGTCAACCGCCCGAGCGCCGAAGACGACCGCTCGCTCCTCGAACCCGCCGCCGCGAAGAAACTCCTCGGCACACTGCCGCTGCAACTCCTCCAAGAGCGCACCGCCCGCAGCGACGCACTGCAAGGTGAAATCTGGCGGTTGTTCCTTTGCGGTATGCTGGCCTTCCTCTTCCTCGAAGCCTGGCTGGTCCTCCCCAGGAAGCCAGCCGCTGATACCCCGCACGGCGCGACCGCTGCCCGGGATCGCGAACTGGTGGACGTGGCCTGAGTTGTTGGAGCACGGCACCCCGTCACTCCAAATACCGCGCCGCAGCCCTTTCAATCCGGCTGCGCAAGCCGGCGTCCTGCGCCAGTTCCGCCAGCCGCCGCGTCAACGCCGCCGCCGCTTCGGGCCGCCCCTGATCGGCCAGTTCGTCCGCATGACGCGTCAAGTCGGCCAGCGCTTCGGGCCGATGCTGGATGGCGGCACGACAGGCTTTCCACGCCTCGACTTCATCGCCGAGGTCCAGCAGCCGGTAGCCGAGATGGAGAAGACCTCGGGCGTCGGTGGGCGCAGTCTCTTCACGCAGCCGTTCCCGCGTCGCCCATTTTTCAAGCCATTCGACGCGACGACGTCCATTCGGGAAATAGCCCGCGGGCAGCGTGCGCAAATGGTCGCGATACGCCACGCGCCGCGCGTCCGCCGGCCAGGCCCCGCCGGCCTCAACGAAGCCCGCGACGGGCAGCTGCGCCGCGATGGTCTGCGCGATGCGCTGATGGCCGGCCACGGTGGGATGCACATGGTCGAGATACTGGTCGTTGCCGGGCAACGCCTGCGGGCTGGCGGCTTCGAGCAGCCGGCGCGCGTCCACGACCGGTGTCCGCGTCTCGGCGGCAATCTGATGCTGCAACTCATAGATCCTCTCGACCATCCGCAACGGACAGACATCCAGCTCCTTTGCCCGGAGAAAATATTTGCGAGCCTGATCGGCCTGGCCCAGGCGGTCGAAACAACGGGCCATCCGGTAGGCGAGCAGCGCGTGTTCGCTGTCAATCGAGACGGCGGCCTGGTAGTGCGCCAGCGCGGCTTTCAAGTCGCGCGCCTCCGCCGCAGTCCCGGCATCGAACGCCACCTGCCAGCGCAGCTCTGCCTCGGCGGACAGCCCGGCGCGGTGCTCGGACTTGAAGGGCGGGCAGTCGCGGAGGTTGGAACCCAGCGTGACCACCAGCACCGGCACCTTCGCGGCCCGGCACCCGGCCATCATGGCCCGGAAGGAGTCCTCGAACTGGGCGATCACCCGTCCGCGCCAGGCGTCGTCGCGGTGATACGACGCGTAGCCGGTGCGCTTGTCCAGACGGGCGCTGACCTCGTCCGACAGTTCGTTCTCGTTCATTCCCGGGCTGCTGCCCCCGGCGGTGCTGTTGACGGGGAGGAAGAAACTTCGCGCGAGCGTTGTGATACGCAGCGTGTTCAACCGGTCTTCCCACCAGCGCCGCGTGTCGGAGCGCGATTTCAACGGCTGGTAGGTGCGGTCTTCCAGAAAGTCGTTGTGCCCCATCGCCAGCACGACGAGGTCCGGCTGGTATTCCAGGACCTCGCGGACGATGGGCGCGAGCCGGTAGCTCGCGTAGGAGATGCCGCCGCAGTTCACCGATTCGACGAGCCGGCCCGGATGGGTCGCGGCCAGCTCTAGCTCCAACCATTTCGGAAACGCCGTGTCAGCGAGATAGGGATGCCCATACACCGTGCTGCCGCCGAAGGAGAAAATGCGGAAGCCATTCGTCGGCTTCACCGCCGCAAAGCTCTGCGGCTGGAAGAATGGCTCGCGCGACCGGATGACCTGATAGCGGTCGCCCACGCGCTCGAACAAGCGGAGCTGGCGGTTGAAGCCGGCGAGCGGGTCCGTGCCGCTGGCCGGTGCCGCGACGCCCAGCACGCGCAGCACGACTTCCAAGACGACCACCGGCAACAAACCGAGCGCCACCGCCGCGAGCCGGAACGCCCACCGACGCGAAGTGGCGGGCGGCTGGCGCAAGTTCAGCGATGACGATGCGGGTTCTGGCTCTGGCACGGCAGTGAGTTTGGGATGGGATAGCGAAACGCCGGGCAAACGGCCAACCCTTTGTGTGATGCATCACGAGTGCCGCACGGGAAAAGCGGCGCTGAAGTCGCCGCAGTCCAGACGCTTCGCGCCGCCGCTGCCCGCTGGGAGCTCGTGCGAGCGTTTGGAGTGCGGTGGCTTCAGCACCGCTGTTGGTCGTGCCCACTGAACGCAGGCCATCAATAGCCGGCGTAGAACGCAAGTTGTCCGCTCGCCTGCGCCCGTGCTAAAACCTCCCGCACATGCCCGACAGTTCAGACGCACTGCATCGCCAGCCCGACGCAACGGGCAGCCGTCTGCTCCGCCTCTGCCTGCTCGCGCTCGTGGTGCTGCTGGTTTGGAATTTCTGGCTCGGTCGTGAGCTGCGCCAGGCGCGCGACCGCGCGGAGACCGAGCACCACTTCTGGATTGCCGGCCATCGCAACTCACCCGCGCCCGCCCGCACGGACGCGTTTCTGGCCCTGGTGCGTGCGGGGAACCGCGAATGGCGCGGTGCGCACTTGCAGGAATTGCATCTTCCCGGCCTTGCGCTGACGGACGCTCCGCTGGCCGAGGCCGACTTACGCAACAGTGATTTCCATCGCTCCGATCTGCGTGGCGCGAACCTGTCCGGAGCGCTGCTGGGCAAGGTGGACTTCACCGGCGCGGATCTCTCCGGCGCGGACTGCTCCGGGGCCAACTTCCTGCAAGCCCGCCTGCCCGATGCCGACCTGCGCCGCACGAACCTGCGCGGGGCCGTGCTCGAACAGGTGTTCGCCCCCAAGGCCCTGCTGGTGACCGCGGACCTCGCCGACGCGCAGCTGTTCATGGCGGACTTCACCGACGCGAATCTCTCCGGGGCCGACCTCTCGGGAGCCAATCTTGAAGCCGCGATCTTTCGCAATGCCGCGCTCGATCTCGCCCGTCTTTCCGACGCGAACCTCAAGGACGCCGATTTCACCCAGGCCAACTGGTGGCGCGCCCGTGGGTTGAACACGGCAAACATCGCCCATTTGAGGAAGCGGTTTGCGCCGGGCCCGGGCGCGCCGAAAGAACTGCGCGAGGACTTTCAGGCATGGCTCAAGACATTCGAAGCTTCGAGGTAGCCTCGTTTGAGCCCGTCTTTCCGCATCGCGGAGGAACTGTAAGAGGGCGGCTGCAAGTCTCCGCCGCAGCTCAGATGAACTTCGTGCGGCCGGGCATTGCCAGCGGCGGGACCACCACGTTCCCGTTCCAGTTGCGGAGGTTTTGAGGCGCGATCTCCTCCTTCGAGTTCAGCGCCATTTCCCAGGTGATTTCCTGTCCGGTGTAGCCGGCCATGCGGCCCATGATGCCGGCCATCGTGCTCGTCACCATGCGGTCGCCGTTGTTGATCGGCTTGCCGGCGCGGATGGAGGCGAAGAGTTCGTCATGCTCCACCTGATACATGTCGGGAGTCGCGCCTTCGTATTTCCATGTGCGCTCGCCGTTGAGGTCGGTGGTGTAGGCTCCGCGCGAGATGTAGGCGTTGCCCTTGGTGCCCAGCGCGTAGAAGGAATTCTCGCCGTAGCAGCCGGTGATCTGACGTTGCGAAATGAAGCCCCGCACGCCCTTCTCCCATTCGTAGCTGACGGAGATGTGGTCGAAGATGTTGCCGCCGTTGGAGGGGATTTGCCGGCCGCCGTTCGCCGTGCATTTCACCGGCGGCTTGTCGTGCATCGCCCACATCATCCAGTCCACGGTGTGGATGGCCTGCTCGACGAGGCCGTCGCCGGAGAGCCAGGTGAAATTATACCAATTGCGGGTCATCCACTCGAGGTCGCTCATGCCGGCGGGGCGGGTCTCGGCCTTGGGCATCGGCTTCACCGGGCCGGTGAGATAG
>JBAYGL010000302.1:0-6665 GCA_041666725.1 Limisphaerales bacterium | reverse complement strand
CTCCCGGAGCATAGGCCCGGACGTGCTTGACCGGGAGGAAAATGAGCAGCAAAAGGCGTTTGATGGGTGGGCAGGTGGCGGGTTCGCGAGAGGTTTCAATGAAGCGCCTTGCGGGTGCAGCCGGTCAGCCTCTCGTGGAAAGTGCAGACTTCGCCGCTACGATGAGACGCATTCCCCTGTTCGCAGGCTGCCAGTCAGCCGCAGGGAAATGCCTTTCGCAGGGCGGAGGATTCCATCGGCGAGGATGCTCGCCCGAAGCCCGCCACGACCTTGCAGGGCTGCCTCGGCACCGCAGCAGAAGGCGCTTTCCATCCAGTAGCACGGGCGGCATTCCTCGGTGCCGAGGAAGCGCACTCCCTGCACTTCAAATTCCAGGCCGACTAGCCGGTTCAGGTCCATGCCCCGCGTGATGACGTTCCGGCGGAAGACGGAGGGTGGTTTGTCCCGGATGCCGAACTGTTTGCAGAGGGATTGATAGACTTCATCGGCGAAGAATGTGATCTGGCCCTTGTGATCGGCTGCGCGGTCGAAAAAACGATCTCCTGCGATGCCGCGGCCGGCGACACAGGATGCTTCGACCACTTCTTGCACAGAATTTTGACCGGCGGGCTGGCCGTGGTGTCCGAAGTAGTTGTGACCGGTCGAGACGTAGAGATGCAGCAGATCAACGGTCTCTGTCATGGTCGGCAGGGTGGTTTGGCGATGTTTTGAGGAACTTGACCCCAATCAAGCATTCCTTGAATCCCACTTGCGTCCGGCCCGTGGCCCGGCCGATCATCCGTGCGAGGCAACTCGCTGCTTATGGTGTCGCTTGCGAAATTCAAACGATTCGACGTGCGGCCGCTTCTCAGTCGGGGCGTGGACCCCCTGGCTGACATTCTCCAGCGGGTGAAGATCCTTGCCCCCGACGAGGGCATCATCATCGTCGCGCCGTTCCTGCCTTCCCCGCTTGTCGAGCTGCTCGGGAGCCAGGGTTTTAATTCCAGGGTTGAGCCTGGGGAGCGGGGCACTTGGTTTGTTTACTTCTGGCGCGAGAAGGAATAAATCCTTCCCAGCGCATGACCTCGACCCTGGCTGAATTCAAGCACATCGCAGTTGCGAATGCACTGCGAAGCTGCCAGCTGTTTGCCGGGATGCCCCTGCCCGAACTGAATGCGATCGCCCAGATCACCATTGTGAAGCCCGTGCCCAAGGGCACTTATCTTTTTCACGAAGGCGATCCTTCACACGGCTTTTACGTTGTGCAGACGGGATCGATCAACGTTCATCGGGTGAATTCCGTTGGAAAAGAGCAGGTGATCCATGTCTTCCGCGCCGGGGAATCCTTTGCGGAAGGCACCCTTGCAACGGACAAGGGCTATCCTGCGGACGCCCGGGCTGTGGAGACATCGCAGGTCCTGCTCATTCAGAAGGCGGGCATCCTCGATCTCTTGAAACGGCAGCCGGAACTGGCGCTGCGAATGCTTGGTTCGATGAGCGGACACCTGCGCGTGCTCGTGGGGCAGCTCGAGGACCTGACCCTCAAGGATGTCGAGACGCGTCTGATCAACTGGCTGCTCAAGCGCTGTCCGGCCTCCGCCGGCAACGGACCGGTGCGCATCGAACTGTCCATGACCAAGCGCGTCCTGGCGGCGGAGATCGGCACCGTCAGTGAAACGTTCTCCCGCACTCTCGCGGGTTTCCGGGAGCGGAAACTCATCGCAGTAAAGGGCAAAACCATCACCGTCATCTCTCCGGCCCGGCTCGCCGGATTGCTGAGGAAAAATCTCGGCGAATGAGGGCGCGGCACGGGCTGATTTGCGTTCGACCAACCCAACAGAAAGCATGACCAGGAAGACCAACAAGCCGGCGATCCGTGAAATCCCCGCGCGCTACCTCCGGTTCAAAAAGGACTACCCGAAAATCTTCCGGGCCTACGCGGCGCTCGGAGCCGCAACCCAGGAAGCCGGGCCGCTGCCCAGGAAGACCCGGGCCATCGCAAAACTGGCCATCGCCGTCGGAGGGCGCAGGGAGGGCGCGGTGCACAGCCATACCCGCCGTGCGCTCGAGGCCGGCTGCACGCCGGATGAAATCCGCCATGTCGCACTGCTGGCCACCACCACGATCGGCTTTCCAGCAATGATGAGCGCGCTTTCATGGGTGGAGGATGTGCTCACGCCAAAAAGTTGAACGGTCGGCTTTCCTGCCGGCCCGTCTTCAATCCGCCTTCCTGCTGGCGTCTTGCCCCGAGACACCGCATCGGGGATGATCCCGCGAACTACGACGCGCATGCAAACCGAACCACCCGCTCCCAACCCCGCCCAGAACTGGTCGGTGACGTCCTGGCAAAGCAAACCGGCCGCCCAGCAGCCGACCTATCCGGACGCCGAATCGCTCAGGTCCGCCCTGGTTCAGCTCGCGAAACTGCCACCCCTCGTCACAAGCTGGGAGATTGAAACACTCAAGGGCCAGCTTGCCGAGGCCGCGCACGGCAGGCGCTTCCTCCTGCAGGGAGGAGACTGCTCGGAGAGCTTTGCGGACTGCGAATCCAAGGCCATCACGAGCAAGCTGAAGATCCTTCTGCAGATGAGCCTGGTGCTCGTTCAGGGTGGCAGGAAACCCGTCATCCGCCTTGGGCGCTTCGCCGGCCAATACGCGAAGCCCCGGTCCACGGACACGGAAACCCGGCAGGGGACGACGCTGCCTTGTTATCGCGGGGACATGATCAATTGCGCCGGCTTCACGCTGGAGGAACGCACTCCGAACCCGCAGCTCCTGCTGCGTGCCTACGAGCGCTCCGCCCTGACGCTCAACTTCATCCGCTCCCTGACTTATGGTGGATTTGCCGATCCGCACCATCCGGAAAACTGGGACATGGGTTTCGTCTCCAAGTCTCCTCTGGCAGCGGAATATACCCGGATGATCAGGACGATTGGCGATTCACTGCGGTTTGCGGAAACCCTGACCGGCAATCCGATACCCGAAATCAACCGCGTGGAGTTTTTCACCAGCCACGAGGGCTTGCATCTTTACTACGAGCAGGCCCAGACCCGCCCCGTGCCGCGCCGCGCGGGCTGCTATGACCTGTCCACTCACCTTCCCTGGATCGGAGAACGCACCCGCTCCATCGACGGAGCCCACGTCGAATTCTTCCGCGGCATCGCCAATCCGATAGCCGTCAAGATTGGCCCGGCCATCACGCCGGACGAGCTGGTTGCACTGGCAGAGGTGCTCAATCCCAGGAACGAACCCGGACGGCTCACCTTGATCCACCGTTTCGGTGCCGGGCGGGTCGAGCAGTGCCTGCCGCCACTCGTTGCGGCGATCCGTCGGAAAAATATGCATGTGGTCTGGTGTTGCGATCCCATGCACGGCAACACTGAGACCACGAGCGACGGCATCAAGACGCGGCGTTTTGGAAACATCCTCGGCGAGCTTGAAACCTCCTTCCGTCTGCTCACCGCGTGCGGAGCGCATCTTGGCGGTGTGCATTTCGAACTGACGGGGGAGAACGTCACCGAATGCATCGGCGGGGCGAGCGGCGTCACCGAGGCCGACCTGGCGCGCGATTATCGCAGCCAGCTCGACCCGCGCCTAAACTATGAGCAGGCCATGGAACTGGCGCTTCACCTGGCGCACCTCATGGCTCAGACCAACGGGTGAGTTGCGCCCATGACTTCGGGTCCGGATGCCGCTGGTCAACTCTCACCGGGCGGCTTCGCATTCCGCCAGCTTCAGGACGTAGAATTCGTTCGAGAGCAGTCCTTCGTCGAAGAGCAGCTTCAGTTCCCTGAGCCGCCCGGTGACCTGCTTCTTGCTGAATTGTTGTTTGTCCGAGGCCGCGGCGGTGGCGGTGATGATCTTGGCCTGGGCGGCGAGCGCGGCGGTCATCACCGGAACGCGCTTGGGCTGCGGCTTGGTGGATGGATTGTAAACGTGGAGCTTGAGGTCTGATGCCGGCACCAGGTGCCGCCACAGGAATGCCTGCATCCGGTCTTCCGCGGGCGCCGCCTGATGGTTGACCCCCCGCCCGTCTATCTGCGCGCTCCCGACGATGGACGGCGTGAGGCAGATGGGGTCCCTCAGATATTGCCAGTCGGCCTTCAGGGTCAGCTGCGCCATCTGCTGGGTGCCCGTCATGGAGATGACGGAGGATGTCAGCCCCCTCATGGCACTGCCCAGGCGCACGTTGATGGGACCGGTGAACCCGTCCTTTCGAATGGCAAGGACATTGACGGTCGCGGTGCCCTTGTTGCGAATGCTCACGCTGGAGGGCACGACTCGAAGGGCGAAATCAGGACGCGGCGGCCCGAGTCTCAGCCGGTAGCCGAACTCTTCACCGCCCCCCCGTGACGTGTCGCCGATGTGAGCGTAGTAGGTGCCGTCCGCGGGAAGCGTGACTTTCAGATAGGAGTCCGCCGGGTGCGTGTTCACACCCGCCTCCGGGTCGTCACGGTCATCGTTGACCGCCAGCACCTTCCCGGCCGCATCTGTAATCTTGAGTGTCGAGTCCAGGGGCGAGTCGAGACGCCGGGCCCTGACGTCGGCGACGATCGTCTGTCCGGCACGACCGGTGAACTGGAAAACGTCCCAATCCTCGGGACGGTCCACGCGCCCGTTGATGATGATCGGCAGGGTCACCTTCTGAGCTTTATCAATGCTGTTGTTGGGCTCCTGATCGAAACCTTCCGGCAGCATGTCCACGTCGAAAGGCATGCCGTTCAACATCGTCCCGTTCTTGGCCTCGGCCAGGGTGTAAACCCCCGGTTCGACGCCCCGGGCCGGCGGCTTGAGCTCCGTGACCCCGAGGTTCACGCCCTTGAGCTTGATCGAGACGGGATCGCCCGCCCGTCCGCCCATTGGGAAGATGCTTGTGACATAGGGCACTTCTCCGACGGTGATGCGATAGACGAAGTCCTCGCGCCCGCGGTAGATGCTGTCGTTGATGGTGAACGTGTATTCGCCGTCCTGGGGAACCTTGTAGAAGATGATCGGATCGGGTTTGAAACGGAAATCATCCACGTAGGCGACTTCCTTCCCGGCCGGGTCTTGCAGCGTCAGCACAGGTTGAAACCAGCCGGGCACCGCGTCCGCGATGTAGGGGATCAGCTGCCGCGCAAGGGCGGAGATCACGAGCTGCTGGCCTTTGCGTGCCTTGAAACGATACTTGTCCACTTCACCCGAGGCGGTCTGGCCGTTGACGGTGCAGGGAACGGGGATGTCAACCACGGCTTCGCTGATCGGCCTTTTGCGCAGGGAAAGCTCCTCCTTGCCGAGCACCTGCACTTCGCAGGTGATCATGGGTTTGCGGGTGACCTCGGGCTCCTGACCGACGTAGAAGACCAGGGGGTTGGACACGCCCACGGGTGTTTCCAGCCGCAGCTCGCGCTGGCCGGGCTTTGCATTGGGAGCCAGAGTGACCTCGATGATGGCGATGTTGGCGATTGATGCGCAGGCGGGGCGGTTCACGTATTCGGCCATCCGCCTCTCGATTCTTTCCTTGAGCATCTGCGTGGCTTCGGCCGCCTTGGCGGATTCCGCCGGACGCTTCTTGTCTTTTCTCAGGTCATTGAGCTGCTCGCGCATCAGCGTCATTTCCTGGGGTCCAATCCGTCGATGATACTCGATCAGCCTCGCTTTGACGCCCTGGCCGGTGACCAGGACGCTGCGGACATCGTCCATGTTCTGCCCCCCGATCTTGACATGGAATGTCTTGCCCTGCTGTCCGCCGGCGGGATAGGCGAAGCCAATATACGGGCGTGTCTGCGCCTGTGCGGCCGGCACCGCCGCCAGCCAGCCGGCGAGTGCCAGAAGTGGAAGCAACGAAAACCTTTTCATGAGTCGTCTTGGTTGTCTGCCAGTGTGAACCGGTTCGGCGCGTCTGGACTGCATGTTTTGCCCGCGCCGCAGTCGTTACATGATTTCCTTCAGCAAACCGGATGATTTCACGCCCTCTGCGGCAGAGGGCAGGACATGGGCCTCCAGGCCCTCCGGGTGGGGAAGCTTGGCGGTGAAGTCGATGCCGGCCAGTTGGTAAATGCTGCCGAGAAGGTCCACGGGATACACGGGCCGGTCTTTGACATCCTCAGCCTTGGCGTCCGACGATCCAACCACATGGCCGCCCGTGAATCCGCCGCCGGCGACCAGTGCAGTGAAGACGTTTCCATGGTGGTTCCGCCCGCCGTTCCACGGCGGCTGCCAGTCGATCTTGGGGCCTCTGCCGAACTCTCCGCAGCACCAGACGATGGTGCTCTCCAGCAGGCCGTGGTCCTTCAAATCCTGGAGCAGCATGGCCAGGCCCTGGTCGAGTTGCGGACATTGCCGCCCCATGGTCTGGAAATGGTTGCTGTGCGTGTCCCAGCCTCCGGGGTAGTTGATCACGATATACGGGACGCCGGCCTCCACCATCCGCCGCGCCGCCAGGCAGTCCTGTCCGAAGGTGTGCCGGCCATAGAGATCCCTGAGCGCGGGTTTCTCCTTTGAGAGATCGAACACTTCCTTGCCCTGGCCGAGGATCAGGTCATAGGCCTGCCGCCTGGCATCATCCGAGGCGGTCAGCAGCGGGCTTCCGGCCATGTTTCCGCTTGCGTTGATTCCCTTGAGCAGCTCGCGGCGGGATCTCTGCCGGTCATCCGTGATGCCCCTGGAGACGACGCCCTCCACCTCGAAGCGGGAGGCGTTGGGAT
>JBAYGL010000301.1:0-6676 GCA_041666725.1 Limisphaerales bacterium | reverse complement strand
TACGGTCCGATGCTCTGGCTCGATCCCGGCGAGACGGCCGTCCACGAACATTCGCTGCGCGTCATGCTCGATGTCGTGCGCCGCTACGACGTGGATGGCGTCCACCTCGACGACTACTTCTATCCCTACCGCGAGAAGGACGAGGCGAAGAAGCCGGTGGATTTCCCCGACGATCCAAGCTGGCGCAAATACCAGAAGTCCGGCGGCAGACTCACGCGCGACGATTGGCGGCGCGACAACGTGAACCGTTTCGTCCAGCGCTTCCACGCCGTCGTGAAGGCGGAGAAGCCCTGGGTGAAGGTCGGCATCAGCCCGTTCGGCATCTGGAAGCCCGGCGTCCCGCCGGGCATCCGCGGCATGGACGCCACGCAGGAGATTTACGCCGACGCGCTGAAGTGGTTTCACGCCGGCTGGCTGGATTATCTCTCGCCGCAGCTCTACTGGAGCATTGACGCCCCGGAGCAGAGCTTCCCCGTGCTGCTGAAATGGTGGGCCGGCCAGAACGCCGCCGCGCGCCATCTCTGGCCGGGAATTTCCGCCGCGAACATCGGGCCGGGCCGCAACGCGGAGGAAATCATCCGGCAGCTCAAGCTCATCCGTGCGCAGCCCGGGGCCGGCGGCAGCCTGCAATGGAGCATCAAGGCGCTCCACCAGAACCGGGACGGCCTGGCCGACAAGCTCGTCCGGCAGATCAACCTGACGCCTGCGCTGATTCCCGCCTCGCCGTGGCTCGACAAGGCCGTGCCGGAGCGTCCATTGGTCGCCTTCGGGCAGGACGCGGCGCGGACCGTGTCTGTTTTTCAGTGGGGCGCGCCCGGCGGGGGGATGCCCGGCTGGTGGCTCGTCCAGATGCGCTTCAACGGCGTGTGGCGGACGGAGCTGCTTCCGGGCGGCCAGTTGAACCGCAGCATTCGCGCAGAGGCCGGTGCGCTGCCGGAACTCATCGCCGTCTCCGGAGTGAGCCGCTACGGGCAGATGGGGCAGGCGTTCGTCGCCCAGCGCACTGGCAGGGCGGACTGAAGGATTGCAAGTTTGTCAGGCGGAGATGGGATGAGTCGCCCCGAACTCCGCACCAGAGCCCGCGAAACACGCCAACTACACGAAAGAGGAACGGGTTGAGCCCGAGCATGACGAAATGAATTCGGCCTGCGAGCGGCGAAGCAAACACATGGGTTTTCCCGTTCTTTCGTGTCTTGGGCGTGCTCAATTACGGCTTTCAGGTCGAAAACTATTTTGCAGTTCTTCCGCTTGCCAAGATTCCCGGCCCTGCCTAGCGTCCGAAACTTGATGCCCTCGGACAACCTCTTGATGATCGCCCCCAGCGAACGTGACGCCAACATGCTTTACGTGTCGGGCATGTTTGCGGAGGACGCTCTCATCTACATGCGTTTGAACGGACGCTGCCATCTCGTCGTGTCGGATGCGGAGCTGGGCCGCGCACGCAAGGAAGCCCCTCATTGCCGGATTCTCTCGGCGACGCGCATCGCACAGCAGCTGGCCGGGCATGGCCGCAAGCGGGTGACACTTGCGCACATAGCGGCCGCAATCCTCCGTGACAGGGGGCTGCGCAAGGTTTCGGTTCCTGAAGGTTTCCCCCTGGGCCATGCGCACCAGTTGCGCGAGGCGGGCATCAAGGTGAAGCCGGTCAAGGGCGAGTTCTTCCCGCAGCGTGAACTCAAGTCCGCCGACGAGGTGAAAAAAATCAGCGCGTCGATGGCGATGGCGGAGGTCGGCATGTCCGAGGGGGCCCAGGCGCTCAAGAATTCCAAGATCGCGCGCGATGGACGGCTGATGTGGCGTGGGCTTCCGCTGACCGCTGACCGGTTGAGGGCTGTGATAGACGCGGCGGTCGTGCAGGCCGGCGGCGTGTCGGCACGGACAAAGGTTGCCGGCGGCAGGCAGGGTTCCGACCCGAATTTCGCCGGACACGGTGTTCTGCGGGCCAACCAGCCCATTCTGCTGCACATACGCCCGCGCTCTCAGAAGACCGGGTTCTACGCCGACATCACGCGCACCGTTGTGAAGGGCCGAGCCTCCGATGCCGTGCGCAAGATGCATGGGGCGGTCGAGGCGGCCCAGGAAATCGGACTGGGCATGGTGCGGCACGGCGAGGAGGGCAGGGCGGTTCATCGGGCCATCCTCGATTCACTCAGGCAGGCCGGCTTCAAAACTGTCCGCACCGAGGGGTTCATTCATCCTGCCGGGCACGGGATCGGGCTGGACCTGCATGAGGCTCCATTCCTGAACGGAAGCTCACGCGATCTCCTGCGAGCGGGGCAGGTGGTGACCGTCGAGCCCGGCTTGTATTATCCGGACATCGGTGGCGTGCGAATGGATGACATGGCATTGGTCACGCATGGCGGCGCGCGAAACCTGACCAAGTCGGAGAAGACGCTGGAACTTTAGCGCCCGTCTGCGACATCGGCAGGCAGGATTTCATCGCTGAGGACCGAATCGGGCCAAATTCGATCCCTACAGAAAGTTTTTGCACTTCCTCCGTCCGTGCCTACACTCCGCGCTTTCTCACGGCCATGAAGCATTTGTTGAGCATCGAGAGTTTGTCCCGCGCGGACATGGAAACGATCCTGGCGGCCACCGCCATTGTGAAGCGCCAGCGCGGACGCCACACGTCGCAGCCGCTGGCCGGCAAGACGTGGGCGCTCATCTTCGCCAAATCCTCGACCCGCACCCGCGTTTCCTTCGAAGTCGGGCTCCGTGAGCTGGGCGCCAACGTGATGTTCCTCAGCGCCGCAGACATCCAGCTGGGGCGCGGCGAGCCGGTCAAGGACACCGCCCGCGTGCTGGGCCGCATGGTCCACGGCGCGGTCTTCCGCACGTTTGCGCAGACGGACGTCGAGGAGTTCGCCCGCTATGCGAACATTCCGACGATCAACGCGCTTACGGACGAGGAACACCCGTGCCAGATTCTCACGGACATCTACTCGTTTCAGGAGAAGCAGGGTTCCATCCGGGGCAAGATCGTGACCTTCGTGGGCGACGGGGCGTGCAACGTGCCGGCAAGCTGGATCTTTGCCGCCGCGAAGCTGGGTTTTGAGCTGCGCATCGCCGCGCCGAAGCAGTTCCAACCGCCGCTGTCGCTGCTGGAACGGGCCGGATTTGCCCACATCCAGGCGCAAAGCACGCCCGGGGGCGAGGTCATTCAAGGCATGATGCCTTCGTCCGGTGGCCGCATCCTGCTGACAGCGGACCTGCCGGCGGCCGCCACCCGTGCGGACATGCTCTACACCGACGTGTGGGTTTCGATGGGCAAGGAGGCAGAAGCCGCCGAACGAATCAAGGTCCTGGGCGGCTACCAGATCAACGAAGCCCTGGTGAAGCTGGCCAAGCCCCATGCGCTGGTCATGCACTGCCTGCCGGCGTATCGCGGCAAGGAGATCGACGACGCGACTTTCGAGGCGCACGCCGGGACGATCTTCGACCAGGCGGAGAACCGGCTGCACACGCAGAAGGCCATCGTTGCGTGGCTTGTGGCCGATACGGGGACCGTCTCGCCCGTAAAATGAAAAAGGCGCGGGTTCAGACCCGCGCCGGAAGGTGCCGCGCCGACCGGTTCAACGGTGGCGGAAAATGATCCGCGCCTTGCTCAGGTCGTAGGGGGACATCTCGGCCTCGACCTTGTCTCCCACGCTGATGCGGATGAAGTTCTTCCGCATTTTCCCGGAGATATGGGCGAGCACCTCGTGACCATTGGGCAGGGCAACACGGAACATGGTGCCCGGCAAAACCTGGGTCACCGTGCCGGTGAACGTAATTGGCTCTTCTTTGGCAGTCATTTCCTGCAAAAAAACAGAGGCGAAAAACTGCCGGGTTCCACGCGGGTTTGCAATCCCGAATTCCTTTCCCGAATTCCAATTATTGCCGGGCCGGCGACACTTCAGCCCGGCTCATGCGCCGGCAAATTTACCCCTGCCAGGCCTGCCAGGCCGGATTTTTCCTTTGAATCCATCGCACTTACCGCCAAAGTCCGCGTCCTTTCGGCGGCCCGCCGGCCGCTGAAAGCTGACCACTGACCGCCACATGAAACGCACGCATCACTGCAACGAATTGCGCCCGGAACACGCCGGGCAGACCGTCACTTTGACCGGCTGGTGCCACTCCCGCCGCGACCTCGGCGGCGTCCTCTTCATTGACCTCCGCGACCGCGAGGGCCGCACGCAGACCGTCTTCGACCCGCAGGACTTGTCCAAGGAGGTCTTCGACACCGCCACGCACCTGCACGCCGAGTCGGTCATTGAAATCATCGGCAAGGTCCGCGTCCGCCCCGCCGGCACGAACAACGACAAGATCCCCACCGGCCAGGTCGAGGTGCTCGTGAAGGAACTCGTCGTCCTCAATCACGCCGAAGTTCTCCCGTTCCCCGTGGACGATCCCGAGGTCGCCAACAAGGTCAACGAAGAGCTGCGTCTCCAATACCGTTATCTTGACCTCCGCCGGCCCGAGATGGCGCGCAACCTCCGCGTCCGCTCGAAGGTCGCCACCGCCACGCGCGTGTTCATGGACGAGCAGAGCTTCCTCGAAGTCGAGACGCCCACGCTCTTCAAGTCCACCCCCGAGGGCGCGCGCGAGTTCCTCGTGCCGAACCGCCGGGAGCCGGGGACGTTCTACGCGCTGCCGCAGTCGCCGCAGCAGTTCAAGCAGATCCTCATGTGCGCCGGCATCGAGCGCTACTTCCAGCTCGCCCGCTGCTATCGCGACGAAGACCTGCGCGCCGACCGTCAGCCGGAGTTCACGCAGGTGGACATCGAGATGAGCTTCATTGAGCGCGAAGACATCTACGCGCTCATCGAGGGCCTGCTCAAGCGGGTGTGGAAGACGGCGCTGAACATTGACATCCCCACGCCCTTCAAGCGCATCAGCTTTGAGGAAGCCCTGAACCGCTACGGCATCGACAAGCCCGACACCCGCTTCGGCATGGAACTGGTGGACTTCACCGAGGACTTCCGCGCGAGCACCTTCAAGGTCTTCTCCGGCGCGGTCGCGAACGGCGGCGTGGTCAAGGCCATGAACGCCAAGGGCATGGCCGGCGCGACGCAGGGCCAGATCGAGACGATGACCGAATACGCCAAGAGCTTCGGTGCGAAGGGCCTCGCCTACATCAAGGTCGAGAACGGCGATTGGAAATCGCCCATCGTGAAGTTCTTCTCCGAGACCGAGAAGACCGCGCTCAAGACCAAACTCGCCATCGAGGAAGGCGACCTGATCCTCTTCGCCGCCGACCAATGGCTCAACGCCTGCGAAATCCTCGGCAAGATCCGCCTCTACTGCGCCGACGTGCTCAAGACGCAGGGCAAGCTCGTCATCCCCGCCGACCAGTTCAATTTCCTGTGGGTCATCGAATTCCCGCTGTTGGGCTTCGACCGCGAGCTGAACCGCTGGTATTCCAGCCACCACCCCTTCACCGCGCCGGTGACCGAGGACATTCCGCTGCTCAAGACCGACCCAAAGAAAGTGCGCGGCCAGCACTACGACATCGTGGTCAACGGCGTCGAACTCGGCGGCGGCTCGATCCGCATCCACCAGCCCGACGTGCAGAAGACCATCTTCGAGGAACTCCTCGCCATCCCGCCCGACGAGACCAAGCTGCGCTTCGGCTACATGCTGGAGGCGTTCAAGTATGGCGCGCCCCCGCACGGCGGCATTGCGCTGGGCTTCGACCGCCTCATCGCGATCCTCTGCAACACTTCGAGCATCCGCGACGTGATCGCCTTCCCGAAGACCGCGAAGGGCACGTGCCTGATGACCGACTCACCCTCCGGAGTTTCCGCGCGCCAGTTGAAGGACCTGCACATCGAAGTGAAGGCGGCGGTGAAGAAGGAAGCTCCAGCTCCCGGCGCACCGGCTGCGTAAGCCAGCCATTCGCGATTTCAACCGAAAACATCACGCTGCTCTGCCCCAACGGGGCTGTGGCCTTCAGCCCAAGGTTGCCGAGTGCGACGAGGCTACCTTGGGTGCGAACGGGAACACGGCTCAACCCGGAACGGGTTGTGGCTTCCCACTCCAGCAGGCCGGAATCCCTTCAGGATTCGCCATTCTCCCAACTGGTGACCCAGGGTAGGCGACGCGCTGCGCCGCCAACCCTGGGCTGAGTGACACAATCCCGTTGGGATTGGGGCAGGATGTGCCTCCTGGCTTTGTTGTAGCGGCGCTCTGTGAACGCCGAACGTCGGTCGCAGACCGACGCTGCAGTTTCACCTCACACCTTGAGCACACCGGCCGCCGTGTCACTGCGCAGGCCGACCTCGTCGTCGTTCACCACATAGACCGCCTGATACTCGCGATGCTCGGTGGTGCCGGAGAGTGGCGCACGGTTGTCCACGTAGGGCGAGAACGTGTCGCGTGCAAGGAACGTGAACGCCGTCTCGCTCCCGCGCCGGCTGTAGATGTTCACGCCTTCCGAGATGCTCTTGTTGAATCCGATGATGATCAGTCCGTTCTGCTGGTCATCCACCGTGAGCGTGGGCTTGGACGCGCTCAGGTCCGTGGTGTCCTCGGGGCCGATGATGCCAAGCTGCTGGCCCAACGCGGGGGTGTAGGCCGGATGCTCCTTGATCCGACGGGCCAGCGCGCGGGCGGCGGTCTTGATGCTTCGCAGCGACGCGGCGCAATCGCTGGTGGCCGTCTTCGCGGCGTTCTTCGCCAGCACCTCGCGGCCGCG
>JBAYGL010000300.1:0-6679 GCA_041666725.1 Limisphaerales bacterium | reverse complement strand
CGCCGCCGTCGGCGCGCAAAACGAGACCGACGCCGCCCGCCTCCGAGAACTTGGCTGCCGCGCCGGGGCCATCCACGTCACCGGCAACGCGAAGTTCGACGCCGCATCCCCCGCCGGCGGCACCCCGCTCGATGTGCCAGCGCTGCTCCGACAACTCGGAGTGCCGGAGGACGCGCAACTCCTCGTCGCCGGCAGCACGCACGCGGGCGAGGAGGTCCTGCTCACGCGGATGTTCCTCCGTCTCCGCCAGCGCTTCCCGAAACTCTTCCTCGTGCTTGTCCCGCGCCATTTCGAGCGGACCAAAGCCGTCGTCGAGGAACTCCGCCCCACCGGCATCCGTCTCGTCCTGCGCACGGAACTGGCCGAGGGCAGGACCTTCGCGCCCGGCACGATGGATTGCCTGCTCGTCAACACCACGGGCGAACTGCGCCACTTTTATCGCCACGCCACCCTCGTCTTCGTGGGCAAAAGCCTCACCGCAAAAGGCGGGCAAAACCCCATCGAACCGGGAGCCTTGGGCAGGGCGATGCTTTTCGGTCCGCACATGGAAAACTTCCGCCCCATCGCCGCCGAGTTCGTCACGAACGACGGAGCCCTGCAAGTGTCCGACGCTGACGCGCTGGAAGCCGCCATCGCAACACTCCTCACCGACGTCGCGCGCCGCGAACAGCTCGGGGCAAACGCGCTGCAGGTGGTGGAGCGCAACCAAGGCGCAGCGGAGCGGACGGCGGAGATGATTGTTGCGGCGTTGCGGTGAACTGCCCGTTCGGCTACAGGGTGCGCTTGATGAGATGACGCACCCGGTCATTCGCCTGCTGCTGCTGGGCGGGAGAAAGGGACCGCAGGGCGGTTTCCGCCTCGGCGGCGGTGGCTGCGGGGTTGGCCTGCCGGGCCCGCAGCAGCCACGCGGCCGCCTCCACCGGATCAACCGGCGCATGAATGCCGCGTTGATAGAACCGCGCAATTTCGCGCATGGCATCCGCATCGCGCCCGGTGGCGGCGCGCAGGTAGCGGTCCATCACGTCCGCCAGCGCGGCATCGTTCCGTCCTGTGCGCCGGGCCTTCCAATCGCCCTCGCGGAACCAATTGTTAAGCCCGCCCGGATCGGCGGGATCCTGTGAGGCACTGGAAATACGGCGTTTGGCGCTTTCGTCACCGAGGTCGCCCACGAAGGAGGCTCCATGCAGGAACCAGCGGGAGGCGGCCACGAGATCTCGCGGGCCACCATAGCCCCAACGGTAGCGGTCCCCGAGCATCAGCGCCGCCTCGACGTGCTCGCCCTCGGCGGCGGCTTGCAGCAGGCGGTGCGGCGTTTCCTCCGGCCCCTGCGGCTCCGCCTCGCCGGACGCCAGGAGCCGGGCCAGGTGGTATTGCGCCTCGGCGTCGCCGAAGCGGGCGGCATCCCGCCATGCTTGAAGCAGCACGCGCGGCTCCACTTCCACCTTTCCCGCCATGTTCCTCAGGCCGTCGGAATCCCCGGCGGAGGCGGTGCGAAGGAACCACTTCACCGCCGCGTCCCGGTCAGCCGCAATGCCCCGCCCGGTGAGCAGACTGTAACCGTAGGCATTCATGGCCTTTGGATATCCGGCCTCGGCGGCCCGCAAATACCAGCGGTTGGCCTCGGCGGCGTCCGGTTTGAGGCCGTGCCGGCCCTCGAGATGGGCACGGGCGATGGTGCGCATCGCCACGGGACTGCCGGCGGCGGCGGCCTGCTGATAAATCTTCAACGCGGCCCCGGCATCGGCGGGCATCCCGATGCCGGTGGCCTGAAGTGTGCCGAGCAGATGGAGACCTGCGGCATTGCTCCGCGCGGCGGAGGCGCGCGCCAGACGCAGCGCCTCGTCAGGGTTCTCCGGCAGACCGTCGCCGCGAAGATGCCGCTCGCCCAGCTCCGCCATCGCCTCCGCGTTGTCCTGTGCCGCCGCCCGCCTGATCAGCGCAAGGCCGCGCTCCTGATCCCTCGCAACGCTCCGGCCCGTCACCAGCAGCTTGCCATAATAAAACTGGGCAACGGGGTCTCCCCGGTCCGCATCGGCTTGAATCTCCGCAATGGGACGCGTGGCCCAGCGTTTGAGCAGATCGTAATAGCCGGGTGAACCTGCGGGTTCAGCGGCGCAGATCGAGAGCGATGCGGACAACAGGAAAGCTAGGACAAGCGGCTTCATGATGCTGGAAGGCATGGCTTCATTTCTTGGAAGGTTGAGGAACTTGTCCGCTGGAGGGTGAGTTTGCCGCACTTGGGCGCGGACCGGCGCCGCGCTGACGGTCACGGATCAATTCCAGCATCTCCTCCGGGTCCATCTTTCCGTTTTTGTTCTTGTCGTAGCGTTGAAGGATTTCAGGCGGCGGCGGACCGGACATGAGAGATTTGAAGCTCGGCATTGCCCCGGAGTCAGCCCCACCCGGAACCCGGCTACCGATGGTTGATGATCTTCCAAGCGTCCGTTCATAACCGGCCAGCTCGGCCTCATCAATGAGTCCATTCCGGTTCCGATCCATGTGGGAGAACGAAGACTGGAACATAAATCCACCCGTTATCGACAGCTTCTCGCCGGCCTGGAGCACGGCGAATTCCGCCGCGCTCAATTTTCCGTCCCCATCCACGTCGTAGTCGTATAGCCATCGCTTCAAGCGGCTGTTCCCGGGCGGTTTGGGCCGTGCATCCCGTGCGGCGGCAAGCTGAGAAAACTGGGCCTCCACACGCGGCAACACGTCACTCCAGGGGATGAACCAGAAACCGGACACCGCCTCGTGGCGATAAACCAGGCCGGGAGGAGTGGCCAGAAGTCCGCCCCGTGCGTCGCCTGGCAGTGTGAAGAGCGAGTAACGGCGGCTGCCGATGGCGGAACGGTTGATCGAATCCGGCGGGGCTTCGAACCACAAGGGAACCACCGCCGGCTGTTTCAAATCGCGACGCCAGGCCGCCAGCCGGACATGATGCCCATTGGTGGCAAGCAGGAACGTATCCGTGTTGGTCGCACCCCGGTGGAAGTTCGGAATGGTGACGCTCCAGACCAGATTGGACATGGAAGTAATCGCCAGTTCCGGCGGTGACAGCGTCTGGTCACTCGGCTGCCAGAGCGGCACGCCGGGTGGTCTGGCTTCCGGGTGATGCATGGAAATCTTCGGAAGCCTAAAGGCGGCAAATTGCGAGTTGGTCGCCGTATGGGGCAGCACATGCAGGAGGCTGAGATCGCTGATTTGATAACTGATCGCCACCGCATCCGGCAGCCAGGTCCCGGCATGTCCGCCCACCGGGAGTCGCTCCCCCCATTTCCTGGTATTGAAGTCGTAGTCGATGACGCCGCATCCGGCGGTGATCATCCGCATGCGCTCGTTTGGAATCGGTCCAGCCTGAACCATGCCCGCCACCAACCCGTCAGCAGCGTTGGCGGCAGGCCGGCGTCGTGCGCTGGCAAGCAACTCCGTCCTGCCGGACTTTGGGTCGTAGGCGTAAAGCACGTCCGGCGCGCTGATGATGATCCGGCCATGCACCACGAACAAAGAGGGTGAACCGGAAAGTTCAACCGGAAGTTTTTCCCATCTGGGTTTGTCCATGCGCCAGACGCCGTTTGTGCCGCTCACGTAGACCCGGTCATCCAGCACCTCAAATTTCCCCGGCAGCGCCAGTTCCAAAGGCGAGATGCTGCGGGCTTCTTCCGGGAGCGCCTCCGGTTTGAGGTCCCCTTCCAATGTTGGCAGGGAATATCCAGCCACATGACTGCACTCCTGCATCCAAGAACCGCCTCCTCCCCGTCCGAGATAAACGGACGCCTGATGTCTCCATGCCAGCCAGAGACGGCCTTCCCGCCAGGCCCAGTCCTGAACTTCGACGAGCCGCCGGTTCACCCTGTGGTCCGGCGGAAGCGGGAACCCCACGAACGACTGGACTGGCCGCCGCAGTTCTGGAGCCAGCCAGAACCTTGTGACGCGCAACGCATCGGGCGACGGACTGCCGCGGGTGACGGCCGCGGGTGACGGCTTGCTGGGTTGTGTCACGGAAACTGCAGCAGGGGTGGGTCCCGAGGACTGGGAATTCGTCGCCGCCAGTTCCCTTAACCGCCGCAATCCGGCGGTCAGGCTTGATTGCTGAAAGAAGCCTGGTTGTTCAAGGATTCGCGCCGAATACGCCTGCGCCAGCGGGAGCAGCTCGCGCGCCTGTGCGGCCGTGAAGTTGGGCAGGGCAATCAATTCATCGAATTTCACGGGGTCATGCTTCTCCGCCTCCCGCAAGTAAGCCGGGGCCGCCGCCACGCTCGCCGCGGCCTGAAAATCGCGGAACCGTTTTTCATAGTCCGCCACGACGGCTTCCAAGCGCCGTTTCGCGTCTTCGCGCCCCGTGGGCTCATGGTAAAACGCGAGCCGGTTGCGGCACGCCGCCAGGACGGAGCTTGCCGAGTGCGGCCCTGCCTGATGGAGCGTCAAGGCTTCGCGATGCGTCCACGCGAAGTCGAGGAACTGGCGGATTGCCTGTGTCAATTTGGGTTCGGTCATCGGCCATGGGGGATTTTCATCCGTTTCCATTGAGGCGAGTTGAATTTCGAATTTCCGAGCCGCATTGGTGGACTCCGCGAGGCTGCGGAGGTGGGCCGCCCACAGCGTGTGCAGGCCGGGGCGTTCGGCACTGTTCCAAGCGGCCAGTGGCGTGGGTTGTGCCGATACGAAGAGGCGCCGCCAACGGAGAAAGTCAGGTCGCTGCATCATCCGCAGGTGCAACGCGAGGGTTTCTTCCGGTCGCTCCACCCAGTAGCGCGCGCAGCTGGCCTGAAGAACGTCCAAGTCAGTCACATAGGACCCTGGCCCCAGCACTTTTTCCCGGAACGCCCGGTCCAGGCTTTCCCAGCCCTTATCGAGACCACCAAGCGCCGGCTGAGTTTGCAGGAAGGCCAGCGTTTCCCGCGTCAGAGCCCGCAAACGGGCCAGCTTTTCCTCCATGCCGCGCCGTTGCTCCGGCGCGTGATAGAACTCGGCCAGAGTCCGGCCTGCCACTTCCAGGGTGGCGGTCCCCAGCGCAAGCCAGCCCCGGTGCCCGGCCAGCTCCGTGGCGCCGCGCCCACGGCTGTAACTCCGGAAAGCCTCCAGCGCCCGCTCGGTGTAATCCAGGTTGGCCGGATCGGGAGGCTGGCGGAGCACCTCGGGGAAATCCCGCGTGCCAAGCCATCGGAGTCTGTTGGCCTCCACGCTGCCCAGCAGTGATTCGAGGCGGAATGCGGCGTGGTTTGAACCTCGCAGCCCCAGCGCCCAGGCGGACTCCATCGCCGCCGCCGCCGCCCGCCACTGGCCCCAGCGGCGCTCCCACATGGCTTCATCCCAGAAATGTTGAGCCTCAGCCTCCGGCTGCCAGATGACGGTCGATGTCTTGCGCAACGCGGCCAGCACCTTGCCGGCGAGCGAGTTGGCAAGAGCCGCCAGATTCGTGCGGGCGCCGCTGTCAGTGAGTGTAACCGGGACATTGCCCGGGGAGGCCAGTTGCAGCCGCACATTCAACATCCCTTGCGTGGCCAAGTCTGGCTCGATGGTGCCGTCCAGCAGATGGCTGCCACTCCAGAAGGGCGTCTCACCGGTGCCGGCGAGTTCCTTCTCCACATCGAGCCGGTCGAGGCGCTGCCGCTCCAGCACGAACAACTCCGGCTCCTGCGTGAGGCGGTGGGCCAGCACCCGCGACAAACCTTGCTGCAACGCCCCCGCGTCCGGCGCGTTCACCACCATGCGCAATCCGAGCACTGAGATGGGCGTGGCCTGCGCGCGGGGCACCGCGAGCTTGCGAAGCTGCGGCATGGCATCCGCCGTCACGCGGGCGCTCCAGCCGCTGGTATCCGCGACCGGGAACGGAGTCAGCCATTCGCCCAGCACCACGCCAGGCCCCACGGCGACAAGCCGTGCGCCGGTCATAACCCCTTCGCCAACCGAGTTGGTTTCCAGCAGCAACACTCCGTCAGCCCCGAGCAACTGACCGAGTTTGAGCGGATCGCGCCCCAAGGTGGCCGCCAGTGATTGCTCCCGGATCACGCGTTCAATCTCCGCCCGTTCCAGCAACGTCACCTGTGGCAGTGCGCTGAACGAGGCCGTCAACAAGTCGCTCATCGGACGAAGCGCCTCCACCAACGGCACCAATGCGAGCCTCGCGTTCCTGGTGGCAACCGTGCTGCCAGTCGCCGTTGCCTGCCTGGCCGCCGCGCCGTTTGTCCCCGTGACTTTCTGCCCAAACAGAACCTCCATCTGACGGGAGGCCAGCACATGGCCGTCCTGCGCCGCCAGCCGCAGCCAGCGTGCGGCTTCGCCCAAATCCTTTGGCACCAGGGTTCCCGTGTGGTGAATGATCCCCAGCTGATACATGGCATCCCGCACGCCGCCCTCGGCGGCACGGGTAATCAGGCGGACCGCTTCCGTATTGTTACGAGGCGTTCCCAGCCCCGTCAGATGCAGGTTGCCCAGCTGATGCTGGGCGAACGGCTCGCCGCCCGCCGCCCGCCGCCGGATTTTCTCCACTGTCAATGCCAGATCCCCATCCGTCATTTGGCCGTTGACGGCCATGTAGCCCAGATGCAAGGCGGCAACGGCCACTCCGTTGCTGGCAGCGGCGCGATACCAGCGGGCGGCCTCCATAAGGTGCTTCGGTGTGGGACGTGGGGAAACTTTCGTGACGCGTCCATTGACAATGCTCAAGCCTCTTCCTCTG
>JBAYGL010000299.1:0-6688 GCA_041666725.1 Limisphaerales bacterium | reverse complement strand
CCCGGCGACTTCAACTGGAATGAAATCTTCGGCGCGGGCGTGCGGTGGTTCCACAGCGGCGGCATCTTCGCGGCGCTCTCCGAGACGACCGGCGAACTCATCATCGAGGCGATGAAGACCGCGAAGGCCCACGGAGCCATCACCTCCTTCGATCTCAACTACCGCCAGAAGCTCTGGGACATCTGGGGCGGGCAGAGCAAGGCCGTCGGCGTGCTCGCGCGCATCGTCGAGCACGTGGACGTGCTCGTGGGCAACGAGGAGGACTTGCAGAAGGGCCTCGGCGTCGAGGGCCAGGACGTGGAAAGCGCGTCGAAGCTCGACCCGTCGGCTTTCTACGCGGTCATCGAGAAGGCCACGAAGAAGTTCCCGAACGTGAAGGCCGTCGCCACCACGCTGCGGGAAGTCCACTCCACCAACCGCCACACCTGGGGCGCGGTCGCGTGGGTCAACGGCAAGACCTACCAGTCGCCGATGTGCGGGCTGGATGTCGTGGACCGCGTGGGCGGCGGCGACGGCTACGCGGCGGGCTTCTTCTACGGCCTGCTCTCCGGCGAGAACGAGCAGCAGGCCGTCAACCTCGGCTGGTCGCACGGCGCGCTGCTCACCACCTTCCCCGGCGACACGACGATGGCGACCGTGGAGCAGGTGAAGGCATTTGCGAAGGGTGGCTCCGCGCGCATCCAGCGCTGAGTTCAACCCGTGGAATTCAAAAGGCCCGGCATCGCTGCCGGGCCTTTCTTTTGCCTCAATGAGGAGCCTCAGCTCATCACGCCCTTCATCCCCTGCCCTTCCAGTCGTTCAATCCGTGTCGGTGAATTGCACCAGGAGGTAGATGAACTCCGGTTGCTTGGGGTCTGAATTCGTGGGTGTGGAAACGATGACGAGTTCGCCGGACTTCACCGGGCGCTGGCCGCTGAGGGGGATTTCCCGGTCTTCCAAGGCGAGGAACGAGATGTCCGGCACGACGGACTTGGGCGGCGGCGCCTCCTTCTTCTTCTTGCCGAAGAGAGCGCGGAGGTTGAGGCCGGCCGGCTCGTCCTCGTCGGGGTCATCGCTCTGGTAGTAGAAGAGTCCGGGCCGCGCGAACTGCGCGACTTTCATGCCGAAGACGAGATACTTCTCGCCGCTCCAGGCGTTGAGGAGGTCGGAGGACCACAGGAAGCGGCCCTGCCAGTCCAGTTCGGTGCGCCCATCCACAAGGGGACGGGTCTTCAGCGTGAGGCGGAGGCCGAACTCGCGGTTGGTGAGGGACTGGTTCGCCCCGGCCTTGGTGAAGAACGCCGGGCGGCGCTCGACGGAATCGAAAGTGGCCGGGTGGGCGGCTCCGCCGGGCGTGACGCGGTCGCCGGAGTAGAGCAGGTTCACCTGGCCCTGCTTGGCAAGGGAGGCGACAACGGCGGCCAGCGTGGACTCGCCCGTGAACTCAGGCGCGGCCTTGCCACCCTTGGCGGGGAGGTAGCGCACGACGGCACAATGCAAGTGGACTGGTGGCGCGCTGGCTACGTTGGCAGCCGCGAGATTCGTAAAGGAGGTCGCGGACGGAATGTCGTCCACGTTGATGAAGACGACTTGGGCCGGGGCCGACGGCGCGAGGAGGAACACCGTCAGCAGCGACAACAGCGAGCGCCGGGTTGGGAGCGGATGGCTCACGGGTGCAAGGTAGGCAGCAGGAGCAGGAGGATGGTTTCCGCCTCCTTGCTGCCCATCTCGGCGGTGGTGGCGTTGATGATCAGGTCGCCACTCTTGCAGTTGCGGCTGCCGGAGAGGGTGATGGTCTTGTTGACGGGCAGCTCGTAGATCTCGTTCTCGGTGGGCTTGCCCTTGGGGTTGAAGAGCTGCGCAAGGCCCAGGCCGAAATCGGCGTTCTTGTTGTCCTCGCCCTTGAGGACGCCGGCGGTCTTCAGCGTGCTGACGGCGGCCCCGGCGAAACTGAGGAACTTCTCGCCCTGCCAACGGGTGAGCATCTCCGGCGACCAACTGATGGAGCCTTCCCACGCCAGGCCGAAGCGCTCGCCGTCCGCCGGACGGGCGGCCACCTTGAAGTTGACGCCGAGCTGGGTCACGGGCGGCAGAGGTGCGCCAGGCTTGCCAATGATGATGACCGGCCGGGTTTCCAGCGCGTCGAACTTCGCCTCCGCCTTGTCCTCGAGGCGCAGGTCGCGCGTGGCGTTGTAGAGCACGCTGATCTCACCGTCGCTCTTGAGCGCTTCGACCAAGGATTTGAGATCGGTGCCGAGGCCCTTGAACCCTTGCACGAGCCGCTCGGCTCGCAGGGGCTTGAAGCGCAAGACGGAGACTTCGATCGAGATGGAGCGGACGACGGGGTTCGTATCAGCGGAGGAAGCGCCCACCAGCGACACGAGGAAGGCCAAGGTGGGGAGCAGGCTGCGAGGATGATAAGCGTTCATGTTCGTAAGTAGGGCCGAAAATGGCGTTGACGGGTCAGTTGGCAGCGAAGATAACGGCGCCTTTCCAAAAGGCACAACAAAAACACCCAAAACACCCATGGAAGGAATCCCTATGACCACACCACGCCCCAAACCGTTCCTGAAGCCAGTCCTGCTCTCCGCCCTGTTGTTTGCCGGCAGCCGCGCGCTGCCAGCGGCCGATCTGTTCAACATGTCCGTCGCCCCTGGCGGATCGGTCGTGGGTGGCAACAACCTGCTCACGCTGGTGAACAAGATCATCAACGGCACAGACGAGTTCGCGTTTTTCGCCGGACCGGGCGCCGCCTACGTCGGCACGCTCCAATACGGCAATGTCCCGAATGCGATGAATTTCTCGATGAATGCGCTGCGCACCTCGGCGGACCTCAACATCCCGAGCATCGGCTTCACGCGGACGTTCACCGGAGTCAATCAAGCTGACTTGGAAGGCCAGATCGAGGCATTCCTCAAGAAGGATGGTTCTGCCATTTACGCCAGGTTTTTGAAGTCCATGGCAGCTCAGTCTTTGGTCGCGGTGTCCGACGGCAATCCGAACGCCACCACGGCCATCGCCGCCGGCCAGTCGTTTCAGAACTACGCGATGACCTTTGCAGAGACGCGGGAGGAAAAGAACGCGCCAAAGACCGGTGGTGACCGCGTGGCGCTGGGCATCATCGCCGACGTCGGCGCGTTCGACGCGAACGGCATCAAGGGCACCACCTACAGCCTGCCGATGTTCGCGCGGTTCAAACTCACCGAACGCGTGGGGCTGAACTTCGACATTCCGCTCAGCTACATTGACATAGAGGGGGCGAAGGTGTTTGGCGTCGGCCTGGGCGTCGGGCTGCCCGTGAAGGTGGTTCCCCGCGCCAAGGACAGCCCGTGGTTCTGGCAGCTCGCCCCCTCCGTCGGCGCGAACGCCTCCGCTTCCAAGGACATGCTGGCCGGCGGCATGGTGGTCAGCGGCGGCTTCAACAGCCTGCTGGCCTACGACTTCGGCAGCTTCACCGTCTCGATGGGCAATCACATCAGCGTGTATGAGGGAATGCCGCTCACCCTCGACAGTTACAAGTTCGACCCCGGCGTCAGCCAGCAGATCCTCAAGAACGGCTTCAAGCTCGACGTGCCGCTCGGCCAGCGCTGGATCGTGGATGTCTATGCCATCCACACCAAGTTCCTGGCCACGGCGGCGCTGGACCAATATGTCACGGTCGGCGGCGAACTGGGCTATCGCTTCGGGGCCAAGCCCGGGGGTGCGAAGAAGAGCAATGGCTACATGAAGCTCGGCCTCTACGCAGACGTGGGTGAAAACTACACCTCGGCCCATGTGCAAGTCGGCTCGAGCTGGAAGTTCTGACCGACGCACGCCCTCCTGTCATCAAGCCGACGTTCCAATAAGGATCGTCGGCTTTTTTGTTAGCCCACCACGCCCCTGACCACTTCGCCCTTCACGTCGGTCAGGCGGAAGTCGCGGCCGGCGTAGCGGAAGGTGAGCTTCTCGTGGTTCAGGCCGAGCAGGTGGAGAATCGTCGCGTGCAGGTCGTGGATGCTCACCTTGTCCTGCACGGCTTCGAAGCCATGCTCGTCCGTCGCGCCGTAGCTGGTGCCGCCCTTGACCCCGCCGCCGGCCATCCAGAGGGTGAAGCCCTTGTTGTTGTGGTCCCGACCGTCGCCGCCCTGCGCGTAGGGCGTGCGGCCGAACTCGCCGCCCCAGATGACAAGCGTGTCCTTGAGCAGGCCGCGCTGTTTCAGGTCCGCGAGGAGGCCGGCAATCGGCTTGTCCACGCCCGCGCAACTGCGGCTCAGCGCGCCGGAGAGATTGAAGTGATGATCCCAGTTGCCGCTGCCAACTTCCACGAAGCGCACGCCCGCCTCGATGAAACGCCGGGCCATGAGGCATTTCCGGCCGAAGTCATCCGTTTCGCGGTCGCCCACGCCGTAGAGCTTCTTCGTGGCATCGGTCTCCTTCGCAAGGTCCAGCACCTCGGGCATCTGGCTCTGCATCTTGAAGGCCAGCTCGTAGCTTTCGATGACTCCTTCAATCTCCGGGTTATACGGATCACGGGTCTGCGCCTCCCGGTTGAGGGTCTGGATCAGGTCGAGTTCCAACCGCTGCGCCTGTGAACTGCCGGGCGGCAGAAGGTTTTTCACCTGTGCGGCCGAGACGGGCCGGTTGCCGGTGCCGATGCGGGTGCCCTGATAGATGGCCGGCAGGAATGCGCTGCCAAAGTTCTGCGCGCCGCCGACGTTGTTGGGCGGCCCGAGGGTGATGAATCCGGGCAGGTTCTCGTTCTCCGTGCCGAGCCCGTAGGTGGCCCACGCACCGAGCGACGGGCGCACGAACTGCGAATTGCCCGTGTGCAGCCGCAGAAACGCCTGCGGATGCGCGGGCAAATCGGTCTGCATCGAGCGGATGAGCGCCAGGTCGTCCGCATGTTTGGCGACGTTCGGAAAGAAGTCAGAAATCCACAGGCCGCTCTGGCCGCGCTGCTTGAACTCGGACTTCGGGCCAAGCCAGGTGCTGCCCGGGCGCGTGCCGGGCTTGCCGGCGTCGGCGATGAGCCTGGGCTTGTAGTCAAACGTGTCCACATGCGACGGGCCGCCGCTCATGCACAGGAAGATGACGCGCCTGGCGCGCGGCGTGAAATGCGGCTGCTTCGGTGCCAGCGGCTTGTCATTCGCGGCGGCCTGCGCGGCGAGACCGGAGAATGCGAGGTAGCCGAAGCCGCAGGAAATGGAGCTCAACACGGCACGCCGCGTGAAGAGCGGCGTGACGTTGTTGCAGGGGAAGGGCGAGTTTGGGTTCATAGACGGAAATGGTTTCATTCGCGGGCAAGGTTCAATTCAACTGCCGGAATTCCGCGCTCGCGAAAAGCGCGCGGCAGTAGCTGGTCCACGCGGCGGCCTGGAGCGCCGGGCTGGCGGACTTGCCGCCGGTGAATTTGTTGAAGAAATCGGTGGCTGCCTGCAGCTCGCTCGCCTTCGGCGGACGCGTGAAGGCAAGCCAGCAGGCCACGTTCACACGTTCCTTGAACTGCGCCGTCTCGTCCGAGCTCACGCCCTGCGGCTGCCAGCGCAGCAGGCGGCTGGCAATGGCTCCGGCCTGTTCCGCAACGAACTCGCTGTTGAGGAGGAAGAGCGCCTGCACCGGGACGCTCGTGCTCTCCCGTTTGCCGGTGACCAGACTCGGCTCGGCAAAATCAAAGAGCGCGAGCACTTCGGGCACCTTGTCGCGCACGATGGGCAGATAGACCGAACGATGTGTCGTGTCGGCATTGAGCTGCGCATCGCCCATACCCATGCGGTTCGGACCGTCGATCGGCTGGTCGCCCATCGTCAGCACCACGGAGGCGACCGGTGGCTTGAGGTTGAGGCGGCCTGAAACGTGAAGCATCGCATCACGAATGCCCTCGGCGTCGAGCCGGCGCGGAGACATGCGCCAGTTGAGCGTGTTCTCCGGGTCGGCGTTGTGGTTCTTCTCATCGTGGACAGAGGACAACTGGTAGGTCCGGCTCAAAACGATCTCGCGAACCAGCTTCTTGGTGCTCCAGCCGCTCTCGCCGAAGTTCACGGCGAGCGTGTCGAGCAGCGCCTGGTTCGCAGGCTTGCCGCCGGTGGTGCCGAAGTTGTCCGGCGAGTCCACGAGACCGTCGCCGAAGAGCCAGCCCCAGACGCGGTTCACGAAGACGCGCGCGGTGAGCGGGTTGCTTGTGATGGTAAGCCACTCGCCCAGTTCGCGACGACCGCTGCTGGCAGTCGGGATGCGCGGCGGGGTTCCGTGCGTGAGCGCGACAGGGAAAGCACGTGCCACCAGCTCGGCAGGTTTGTCGGCGTCGCCGCGCGTGTGGAACGGCAGATCACCAATCGCGGCGAACTCCGGCGGCCGGAAGCCAAAAATGCGCCCCTCGGCGAAGCGTCGGAAATTTCCTGTCATCGAAGAACTCCTCGTTGCGGGCAAATCCTGCACGCCCATCGCGAGGGCTTTCTCCTCCCCCGTCACGGCGTCGTATTGCTTGAGGCGCGATTCCAGCTGGCCGGTCTCAAAGAGAAGGCGCAGCCGGTCAAGCTGCTTGCGCGGATCGTTGTCCTGCGGCTGCGGGCCCTTGCCCTTCTGGCCCATCGCGCCGGTGAACAAGGCACGCTGCTCCTCCCGCTTGGCGGCCAGGTCCTTCTCCGCGCGCTTGCGTTCCTCGCTGCTCATCGTGCGGTTGAGCGTCGGGGCGTTGGCCTCCTTCGGCAGGACAATCAGCTCCGATGGATGG
>JBAYGL010000298.1:0-6706 GCA_041666725.1 Limisphaerales bacterium | reverse complement strand
GCCGCCCGCTGCCACGGGTAAAAGCCTTCTCGTTTGGTGAACGGAAAATCTCCAGGTAACGGCGCGGCACCAAGTCGCCCTTGTTGTCGGGCTCCCCGCGGATGAAGACAGGGGAATCCTTCGGCTTGGCGGAATCCTCGACGGCCATCGCCCGGATCGGTGCGCCGGGATGCGTGATGTCGAGCCGGTCGAGTTTGACCTTGAGCATCAGGTATTCCTTCTGGAGTTCCTTCTTGCTGACCGCATTCCCGCCCTTCCCCTTCGACGCCCTGGCCTGAAGCATGAGGGCGGACTGCTCCTTTTCCAACGCGGCGCGCTCGCGGACATATTCCAGATACTTTGCCTTGTCCTGCGCGGGGGTGATGACGGGCAGCTCCCGGGGGACATCGGTGCTCGAGAAGATGCCGTGCAACGCGTAGTAGTCCTTTGTCGGAATCGGATCAAACATGTGATCGTGGCAGCGGGCGCAGGCCACGGTGACCCCGTTGAACGCCTTTGTTGTGACGTCGATGCGGTCGTTCACGATGTCGTTCTTGTTTCCGGTGAAATGGTCGCCCACCGTGAGAAAGCCCAGCGCCGCAAGCGTCGAACGATCCTTGTTGGCAGGAAGTTTGTCGGCGGCGATCTGCTCGCGGATGAACTGGTCGTAGGGCTTGTCCTCGTTGAACGCCTTGATCACGTAGTCGCGGTAGGTCCACGCGAAAGGATAGGCGGGCGTTTCGGTTCGTTTGGCGGGATCTCCGACGGTGTCCGAATAGCGGGCCACGTCGAGCCAGTGGCGGCCCCAGCGCTCGCCGTAGTGCGGAGACGCCAGCAGTCTGTCCACAAGCTTTTCGTAGGCTCTGGGAGATTTGTCATTCACGAACGCATCGATTTCCTCGGGAGTCGGTGGAAGTCCGATGAGATCGAATGACACGCGACGGATCAGCACGCGCCGGTCGGCGGGAGCGCTGGGCTTGAGGTTCTTCTCCTCCAATTTGGCGAGGACGAATGCGTCCACGGGATTCGCCACCCACGACCTGTCCGCGACCGTCGGCGGCTCCTGCTTCTTCACCGGCTGGAAGGCCCACCAGACCTTGCGTTCCGTCGCCGACGCATATTTCCCCTTCCCGCCGGAGGAGCGCGGGTCAGGGGCTCCCATCTTCACCCATGTGACGAAGTCATTGATCTGCGAATCGGACAACTTCTCGCCCTTGGGCGGCATCTGGAGATTCGCATCCGTATAACGGATCGCTTTGATTAGAACAGACTTGTCCGGGTTGCCCGGCACGACACCGGGGCCGGAGTCGCCCCCTTTGAGCATGCCTTCGCGTGTGTCCAGCGCGAAGCCGCCCTTGGTCTTGCCTTCGGCGGCGTCGTGACACTTGAGGCACTGCGCGTTCAGGATCGGGCGGATCTTGTTTTCGAAGAACTCGGTTTGCTCCGTCGTGAGCTTGGGGGCGGCGGCGACGGTCGCGGCTGCTGCCGGAGCCTTGGCTGCAACTGCAGGTGCCGCGGGTTTCGCGGACTTCGTCGCGACGGCCGGCGCGGGCGCGGGTTTTTTCCTTTTCTTGGCATCGGCGGAGGAGGCGACGCAAACAGTCAAACCGATCAGGGCCGCGATGATGAATGCACGTTTCATGCTGGCTCCTTAAGCGATGATTCCCTTTACCACCTGGCCGAAATTGTCCGTCAGCCGGAAGTCACGACCATTGTAGCGATACGTCAGCTTCTCATGGTTGAAGCCCAGCAGCGCCAGAAGGGTCGCGTGGTAATCGTGGACGTGAACCTTGTCCACCTCGGCCCGAGCGCCGAACTCATCGGTCGCGCCGTGGACCGTGCCGCCCTTCACGCCGCCGCCGGCAAGCCAGTGCGAAAACGCGCGGTTGTTGTGGTCGCGGCCCGGATCGCCGGTGCCGCCCTTGTCGTGCGTCGGCTTGCGCCCGAACTCGCCGCCCCAGATCACAAGCGTGCTGTCGAGCAGCCCGCGCTGCTTCAAGTCCGTGAGCAACGCCGCCGCCGGACCGTCGATCTCCGTTGCGCGGGCTTTCAAGCGGTCGTCGAGATCGTTGTGATGGTCCCATCCGCCGGCCCAGACCTGCACAAATCGCACGCCACGCTCCACCAGCCGCCGCGCGATGAGCAGCTGCTTGCCCTGCGGGCCCGAGCCATACATCGTCCGGATGTTCTCCGGTTCCTTGCTCACGTCGAAGGCATCCGTCGCCGCCATCTGCATCTTGTAAGCCATCTCGAAGGCTTCGATGCGCGCTTCAAGCTGGGCGTCCTTCTGCATGTTCTGGCTGTGAATCGCGTTGAGCTGATGCACGAGATCAAGCTGCCGGCGCTGCTCCTTCTGGGTGAAGTAGTTGTTCTGGATGTTCTCGATCATCTGCTGGACCGAGGCCGCCTGCGTGTTGATGCTCGATCCTTGGAACACACCGGGCAGAAAAGCCGACTGGTAATTGTTTGCACCGCCGGGCGGGCCGCCGCCGGGCCTCAGCGCGATGAAGCCGGGCATGTTCTGATTTTCCGTGCCCAGCCCGTAAAGCGTCCACGCGCCGAGCGAGGGTTTGGAGATGCGCAGCGAACCCGTGTTCATGAACACCGTCGCCACCTCGTGCGACGGGATGTCCGTCCACAACGAACGCACAACAGCCATTTCGTCCACATGCTGGGCGAGCTTTGGAAAAACCTCGCTGACCTCAATGCCCGCCCTGCCCTGCTTGGTGAACTTGAACGGGGAGCCAAACGCCACTCCGTTGCCGCCGGGAATGCTCTTGCCGTCGTATTTGGTGAGCATCGGCTTCGGATCCCACGTATCCAGATGCGACGGCGCACCCTGGGCGAAGATGTGGATCACATGTTTGGCCTTTGCCGGAAAGTGCGGGTTCTTCGGTGCGAGCGGATTGAGATCATTCGCCGCAGCGGCACGACCCAGCAGCAGATCATCGCTCATGACCGCCGCCAGACCGAGAGCACCAAAGCCCATGCCGAAGCGGTTGAGCCACTGACGCCGGGTGGAGAACAGGTCCGACACCTGAGCCTGATGTTCGAGCGGATTCATAGACAGTGTAACCAGCGCATCGTTTCTTGCCTGATAGGACGGCAAAAGACGGTCGAAGGTTTCGCGGAAACTGCACCTGAACCCAGGCGTATTCAAGGGGAACCTCGCCGCAGCCAGCGGGCTGCCAGCGCTTCCACGACAATTGGCCCAAAGCCAATCATCAAGGCCAATCTCTCCCCTTGACTCCCAAGCGGGCTCTAACCATATTCGGCGGCTCTTTTCCGGCGCGGAAAGCCGGACGCATCCGATTGACAATATGGCAAAGACTAAGGCTACCAAGCCCGCCGCCAAAAGCGGCATTCACAAACCCGCCGCCAAGCCGACACCCGCTCCGCCCAAGCCTGCCAAGACAGCTAAAGCCGCCAAAACTACCAAGCCAGCGACGCTTGTCGCGCCCGTCGGCAAAGCTTCCGCACCAGTCAACGGGGCTGGCCCGGGTGCAGCCCACGTGCTCCCCACGGGTGACGGCGTCGCAGGTGCCGTGCCGCAAATCACCGAAGCCATAAAAAGTCAGGCGGGTGTGGATTTGACGGAGAAGGTCAAGGAATTGGTGCGCCTCGCCCAGGAGCAGGGCTACCTCACCTATGGTGACATCAACGACACCCTGCCCGACAGCATCGTCACGGCGGAGGATCTCGACGAGATTTACAGCAAGCTCCGCAACCTCGAAATCGAGATCGTGGACCAGGCCGAGGTGGATCGCGTCAAACAGCCGGAGCCGGAGGAGGAACAGGAGGACAAGAGCCGCCTCGACATTCTCGATGATCCGGTCCGGATGTATCTGAAGCAGATGGGACAGGTGCAGCTTCTGACGCGTGAGCAGGAAGTTGAGATCTCCAAGCGCATTGAGGATGCGGAGAACGAGGTCAAGCGCATCATCTACAGCTTCGGCTTCTCCGGCAAGGAGCACATCGCCCTGGCGGAAAAACTCATCTCCGAGCCGCCCAAGGAACGCTTCGACCGCGTCATCATCGATAAGAAAATCGAGAGCCGGGACAATCATCTCAAGGCCCTGCGCAAGCTTGTGAAGGAAGTTCGTGGTCAAGACCAGACCGTGGACGAGCACTACTCCGCCTGGCAGCACGCGCCCAACAAGGCCAAGAAGGACAAGGAGCAGGCGGCCTTCAAGAAGACAGACGAGAAACTGCAGCGCTCCTTCCCGAAGTTCTTCTACAAACAGAAGGTCATCGAGGAGATGGCGCTCGTCGCGGAAAACATCCACGACAAGATCCAGGTCAGCCTGCGCACAATCGAAGAGGTGGAGTCGCACCGCAAATCCACGCAGACCCAGGCCATCGCCGAAGGTGAGCGCAAGAAGATCAAGGCCCTCGAGGAATTCGTCCGGATGCCCTACGAGGATTATCTCAACGCCTACAAGCAGCTCCTCCACTTCTCTGCAAAGGCTCTTCAGGCCAAGACCGAGATGGTCGAGGCCAACCTGCGCCTCGTCATCTCCATCGCCAAGAAATACACGAACCGCGGCCTGTCGTTCCTCGACCTGATCCAGGAAGGCAACATGGGCCTGATGAAGGCAGTCGAAAAATTCGAGTATCGCCGCGGCTACAAGTTCTCGACCTACGCGACGTGGTGGATCCGGCAGGCCATCACCCGCTCCATCGCAGATCAGGCGCGCACCATCCGCATCCCGGTGCACATGATCGAGACGATCAACAAGCTCATGCGCGTGCAGAAGCAGCTCGTGCAGGACTTCGGCCGCGAGGCCACGCCCGAGGAAATCGCCGACGAGATGCAGATGCCCGTCGAGCGCGTGCGCGCCATCATGAAGATGGCCCAGCAGCCCATCTCCCTCCAAAGCCCCGTCGGCGACAGCGAGGACACGAACTTCGGCGACTTCATCGAGGACAAGAGCGCGGAAAACCCGTCCGACATGACCAGCTACAGCCTGCTCAAGGACAAGCTGGCGGACGTGCTGGACTCGCTCACCGAGCGCGAGCGCAAGGTGCTCGAGCTCCGTTTCGGCCTCGCCGACGGCTACAGCCGCACGCTGGAAGAGGTGGGCAAACAGTTCAAGGTCACCCGCGAACGCATCCGTCAGATCGAGGCCAAGGCGCTCCGCAAGATGCGCCACCCGACACGCCTCCGGCAGTTGCAGGGCTTCATTGACACCGAGGAACTGGGCCTGCGCCCGCCCACTGCGCCGGCCGCACCGGTGGCCGCAAAGTAGCTTCTGCTTCCATTGACTTCACAAAGCGCCGGCCCTTGCGCCGGCGCTTTTCGTTTGGTGCCCACGCTTTGGCGTGTCGAAGCACCTGAGGCATGCTGAAGCATGGACACCGAACAACAAGGGGTTCGACACTCCATCAATGAGCGGTCAAATCGAAACCGCGCGCTTCGATTCGAAGCGGCCTGCCCCCGTCTCCATTACCTGCCACCAGCGCCCGCATTCCCGGGCGTAATCGGAGCACTTGATCAAAACCCCCGGGGCCAAGGGTGAGCAGCATGGTGGAGAGGGCGTCGCTCTCCGTGGCGGAGGGCAGCACAACGGCGGACAGCAAGGCACCCACGGTCGGCTGGCCGGTGCGGGGATCAATCACATGGCCGTAGGTCTTCTCGGCTGTTGTAAAGGACTTTCCCCAGACGGCGGAAACGGAGAGGGATTCGTCGCGCAACAGCACCGTTGCCAGCGGGGCGGGTGAGTTTTGCGTTTCGAGTTTGGAGTTTGGAGTTGTCCCGTCGTGGCTCGCCGGGTGATCGAGGCCGATCTTCCACCCGTCCGCGTCCGGCGGTGCGCCAATCGCCAGCACCGTGCTGGTGCCTCCATGCAGCAGCGCACTCGTCACCCCCGACTCGCGGAGCAATTCGCCCACGCGCTCGACAGCGTAGCCTTTGCCAATGGAGCCGAGATCCACCTGCACACCTTCACGTGTGAATCGAACCGTGAAGTCCGCCTCGTTCAATTCAACCAAACTCATCCCCACACACGCCCGGGCCCGTGCCAGTGCCTCCGGCTCGGGCACACGCCCCTCGTGCGTGTAAAACCCCCAGCAGCGCATGAGCGGGGCGACGGTGATGTCAAAGGTGCCGTCCGTCTCCTCCGAGAGTCGCCGGGCCCGCTGCAGCAGGCGGAAAAGCCAGGGTGCGACCCGCACGGGCTGCTTCGCAGCCTCCTGGTTGAGCCGGAAAACCTGGCTCGTCGCGCAGAAATAACTCAACTCGTCCGCGAGCCGCCCGACTTCATCCAGAGCCTCCTCGCCTGCCGCGCGCAAGGCGGCCGCGTCCCCTCCGTGCAGGAGGAGCTCGAAGCGCGTGGCCATCGCATGCCGGGCAAGTGTGACGGTCGTCATGGCGCGGGAATCAGGCCACAAACGAAACGCGGATGAAACACAGATTCAGGAGCTCCTGAACATGCATGAAAATAAAACAGGCCCCGCGTTGTCGCAGGGCCTGTTCGTGAATCGTATGCCCGTGTCAGCTCAGGACAGCGGCAGGCTGCCGTAGGTGAGCGGCTTGACTTCCTTGCCGGAGCCGTCGGTGATCTTGCGCGTCTTCGGGTCGAAGGAGCACATGATGCTCAGGCGCTCGGACATTTCCGCCAGCGAGATGACGGTCTGCACCTTGACGGCGAGGTCAATGCCCGCGTTGGGCTGCTTGTTGGCGCGGATGCTGTCGAACCAGTTCTTGTGATGGTTCGGCAGATTCTCG
>JBAYGL010000297.1:0-6717 GCA_041666725.1 Limisphaerales bacterium | reverse complement strand
TGCGGCGCGCGGAAGGGGTAGGATGCGACGCGCGTGAACGCGGGGCTGGCCGCGTGACAGTTGGTCGTCACCCACAGCCCGCTGAAGCGTGTGCTGATGAAAAGCTCGTCCTTCAACGCCGGGTCCGGATGCAACGTGGCCGAGGTGACGCTGCCGCTGAAGGTCGCGTCGCCCGCGAAGATGCGCGTCCAGTTCGCGCCGGCGTTCGTGGTGCGGTAGAGGCCGCCGCAGGTGCGCGGGTTCGCGGACGCGTCGCTCGGAAAAGTGTTGGTCAGGTCGGTGTTCCAGACCGCCGCGAACCACGTCTGCTGCGTCGGGTCGCCCGGGTCCACGAGCAGGTCGCGCGTGAAGTAACGCATCTGCGCGTCGGTGCGGTCGGTCCAAGCGCTGGCACCGGGCGCGAGGTGAAAGACGCCGGAAGTTGCCCGGCAGGCGCCGTTGCTGCCGCTGGATTGCGTCGCATCGCCGACCTGGTGCGCGCTGTAAGTCGCCACGATGGCACCGTCGGACAGCACACAGACATTGTAGGGATGCTGCACGGTCACGAGGTTGTTCGACACGTCGAGGCGCGTAGGCGCGGGCAGCTTGCTCCAGGTGCCGTTGGTCAGGTTGCCCACGTAGATGCCGTCCTTCGTCGCGTTGCTGCTGACGATGCTCACGAACAGCCGGCGGCCCGGGCTGTCGAGCGTCAGCCACACCGGGCTGGCACCGGCCTGTCCGGAGGCGACGCCGAAATCAGTCTTCAGCGCCATCCAGTTCGTCTCTCCAGGAGTCTGGTAGTAGAGGCCCGGCGGCAAGGAACTGGGACTCGCGGAGACATCCGTGTGCGCATCGTCGCTGCCGAGATAGTCATACACCGTGAACGTGCCGGCGCACGCGGCGTAGTAGCGGTTTGCCACCGGGTCATAGGCCGCGGCGTTCACGTCGGCAACACCGAGGGTCGTGTGGTCGAACGGATAACCCCAGCGGCGGCCACCGTCCGTGCTCACCGGCGCGGAGATGTCGAGGCACGCGGCGAGCAGGTTGCTCGGCGACGCCCAGACCACATCGTTCCACGCTGTGATTTCCAGGCCGAGGCTCGCGTAACTCTGACCGGGCGGGATGAGCTGGCCCGCGCCGTGGCCCGGATTGTCCGCCGCGCAGTAAATCTGCCGCCACAGCGGACCGGTCGTCGTCGCGTTTGTGGCGAGGTGGATCACCGCGTTGTCACAAACCAGCACGCGGTCCGGCTGCGACGGATGCACCGCCAGCCCGCCCGGCGCGGCGTAGGTGATCTTCGTCTCCAACTGCCGGTTGCCGGACGTGGCGCGGCTGTTGAGGCTGCCCCAGCCGGTGACGAGGTTGCTGTTGCCCGGCGTGAGGAAAATGCTCTGCCACGCGCCGCCCGGGGCGGAGAGCCGCCACACGGCGCAGTTGTCCGGGTAGCTGCCGGTGCGGTTCGCGGCGGCAAAGACGAAGTCCGCGTTGTTCCGGGCCATGCCGACGATGGTCACATGGTCCGCCGCCGGGATGTTTCCGGTCACGTCCACCCACGCCGGTGCGGGCGCGCTCCAGTCCAGCCGCCAGACGCGGTTGCTCTGCCCGCCGGAAAACGAGTGCGGCGTGGCCTGGGCGCTGACGTTCACCAGCGTCGTCACGGCGTGAAAGCGCAGCGTGCCGTTCGTCAGGTCGCGGCCGGCGGCGAAGGAGATGATGCGCGTGCTCGCGGGCTGGGGCATGGCGCTGCTGAAGCCCGCACCGCCGTTGGTCGAGTAGAGCAGCCCCTCGCTCGTGCCCGCCCAGACTTCGCTTCCGCGCCAGAACATCCCGCCCACGCGCCCTTGCGAGCCGCTGAAGGTCCACGCGTTGCTGAACGTGCCGCCGGTCCCGCTGTTTTGGTAAAACCACAGCCGGCTGCCGGTGCAGACCAGCAAGGTGTCATCGCGGTTCGGATTGCCGAAGACGCCCGTCGCCTGCTGGCCGGCGGCGGGCGGCCAAGTGCTGAAGGTCGTCCAGGCCGCGCCGTTGTTCGTGCTCTTCAGCGGGCGGGCGACCGTGGACTCATCCGCCAGCCGTCGCGCCTCGGCGGCGAACAGCACGCCCGGCGTGGCCGCGAACTGCACCTCGGTGAACTGCTTGGTCTGGAGCTGCGCGAAATCCACCGTCGTCCACGACGCGCCGCCGTCGAGCGTCCGCACGAGCTCGCTCATGTCAATGGCGAGGAACATCACGTCCGGGTCGTGCGGGCTGATGGCCGGCGAGAACATTCCCCCGCCCGCGCCCAGGCCGCGCCATTGCCACGAGGCCGGAGCGGCGGCGCGAACCGCGACGGCCAGCGCGAACATTCCCACGGGGAACAAGAGCCCCACGGAGCGGACGAACCTTTTCATGTCCACAGTGTTCGCCCGCGTGTGCAGCCCGGCAATACACCCGCGGGAGTATTGGAAATCCCGTAGGACCGGGTTAAGACTGGCCGCGTGAACCGCCGCTCCCGGCTCGAACGTCCCTGGCTCGTCGCGATTGTCACGCTGGTCATCGCACTCGTGCCGGTGTGGCTGGCCTTTGCCGGCATCCGCGAAGCCGCCCGGCAACGTGACGCCGAGATGTTCGAGTCCACCACGAAGCTCGTTCAGGAGAGCGTGCGCCTCACGACCATCCGCCATCTCAACCTCCTGAACATCCTGCGCAACCAGATGGCCGCCGCCGGCGATCCGCTCGCGCCCGGCGTCCTGCTCACGCTGCGCCAGAGCGAATGGACCACCCGGCTGCCAAGCTGGCGCGCACTGGCCTACGCGCCCGGGACTGACGGCGCGATCGAAGTCGGTTGGCGGGAAGGCGGCAAGGGCGCGGAGGAGCTGGCGAAGCAGCTCAGTTCCGTGCCCGGCCTCACCGAAGCCCTGGCCACGCTGCAACAGCGCCCCAACCAGCTCATTGCCTTGCCCCGACCTGAAAACCTGCTGCTCGTGCTCGGCGGCGTGAGCAACCCGCAGCGCACGCGCGTGCAGGGCTTCGTCTGCGGCTGGCTCGATCTCGCGGGGCTTTGCCGCAACTCGCAACTGCCCCTCGTGTCCGAGGGCGCGCTCACGCTCGCGCCCGGGCGTGAGAATCTGCCGGTTCCCCCGTCCGCGCGACGGCTGCGCATCGAGGAAGGCAGCGTGCTCTGGCTGGCGGACGCCTCGCCCGGGCCGCGCTACGCCGCCATTTTCGCACGCTCCTCGCAATGGTTCGTCCTCGGCGGCGGGGCGGTGTGCGCCGCGTTGCTCGCCCTGCTTGCCGGTCTGGCCGCCCGCAGCCGTCATCAGAGCCTCCGCGCCGCCGAGTTGCACGCCGCGCTGGAGTCCGAACGCGAGGCGGGCCGGTTGCGCAGCCACTTCGTCAGCACGGTCTCCCACGAATTCCGCACCCCGTTGAGCGTGATTCTTTCCAGCGCAGACCTGCTCGACGGCTACGGCGGACAGCTCACGCCAGGGCGCCGCCACGAGCTGCTCGCTCAAATTCAGGATTCGACGCGCCACATGACGCAGATGGTCGAGGAGGTTCTGCTGCTGGGCCGCATTGAGTCGAACCGCTTCCATCCCAAACCCGGGCCGCTGGATGTGGTCGCGTTCTGCCGCGATCTCGCCCGCGAGGTTGGCACGGCCACGCGCGAGCGGAATCCCATTGATGTCGCCGCTCCGTCCGGCCTCGGCACCGTCACGCTCGACGCCTCGCTGCTGCGGAGCGTGCTCACCAACCTCCTCACCAACGCGGCCAAATACTCGCCTCCGGGAAAACCGGTCGAGTTCACGCTGCTGCAGACGGGCGGCGAACTGGTCTTACGCGTGCGCGACGAGGGCATTGGCATTCCGCCGGCCGATCTGCCGCGCGTGGGCGAGGCGTTTCATCGCGGCGCGAATGTTGGCGACGCACCGGGCACCGGGCTCGGCCTGGCCATCGTCAAACGCTGCACCGACCTCCTTGGCGGCAAGTTCACTCTCGACAGCCAGGAGGGACGTGGTGTCACCGCCACCGTCACGCTGCCCGTCCCGCCCGCCGCATGAGCACCGTGCTGCTCATCGAAGACCACGCGCCGCTTCGGCGGAACCTGCGCGAAATGCTCACGCTCGAAGGCTTCGCCGTGGTCGAGGCCGCCGATGGCGGCGAAGGCCTCCGCCTCGCCCGCGCAAGCCGGCCCGACCTTGTGCTCTGCGACATCATGCTGCCCGTCATGGACGGACACGAAGTGCTTGCGCACCTGCGCTCAGACGCCGCGACCGCCGCCCTGCCGTTCATCTTCCTCACCGCCAAGGGCGAGGCTCCGGACGTCCGCACCGGCATGAACCTCGGCGCGGACGATTACCTGCCCAAGCCCGTCGCCCGGGCCGACCTGCTCGACGCCCTCCGCATCCGCCTTGCGCGCGCCGCGCAGCAGCGGACGGCGTTCATCCCGTGTTTCGACAGCGCCGCGCCGCTGGAGAAGCTCGGGCTTTCGCCGCGCGAGGCCGAAGTGCTGCTCTGGGTCGCACAGGGCAAGGGCAACCACGACATCGCCATCATCCTCGCCCTCAGCCCGGCGACGGTGAAGAAGCACGTCATCCACATCTTTGAAAAGCTCGGTGTTGAAAGCCGCGCCGCCGCGATGCTCCACGCCTTGGAAACACTGGCTGCGTTGAAGCCGTGATCTGACCCGGAGTCCGGCGGGGCGCACGCCGCACTTGCGGGCGGGCGGGCGGCTTCCGCACACTCACGTCATGATTTTGAAGCGGAAGTTTCCCGCGCTCGCCGCCGGGCTGTGGATGTTGCTGTGGCTGGCACTGCCGCCCCGGCTGGCGGCGCAGACGACCACGACCACCGTGACGAACGCCCCGGCCCGCACCACGCCCGTCACGAACCTCCTCACGCAGCTCGCCAGCGAGCGCCGGGAGCTGCTCACCTTCGGCCTCGACGGCTTCGAGCTGTTGCGCACGCCGCTCCTCGGCAACCCGCTGTGGCAATACCTCGCCTCGCTCATCTACATCGTGCTCGCGTTCTACGTGGCGAAGCTCCTCGACTGGCTCACGCGCGTCTGGCTGCGGCAGTTCACCATCCGGACCAAGACGACGCTCGACGACCAGCTCCTCGAACTGCTCAACGGCCCCGTCAAGATCGTCGCCTTCATGGTCTTCCTGCACATCGGCCTGACCATTTTCAACTGGCCGCCGCAGGTGGAGCTGTGGCTGCACAAGTCGTTCATCGTCATCCTCGCCCTCTCGCTCACCTACATGGCGCTCAAGGTCACCGACGTGCTGGTGGACATCTGGCGCGCGCGCGGCGCGGATGTGGAGAAGGGCACGAACGAGCAGCTCTTCATCGTCATCCGCAAGGGCGTCAAGGCGTTCCTGGCCGTCATCGCCGTGCTGGTCACGATGCAGAACCTCGGCGTGAACGTCACCGCCGCCGTCGCGTCGCTGTCCATCGGCGGCCTCGCGCTCGGCCTCGCGGCGCAGGACACGCTGGCCAACCTCTTCGGCGCGGTGGCCATCTTTGCGGACCGGCCCTTCCGCGTCGGCGACCGCGTGAAGCTCGACGCGGTGGACGGCACGGTGGAGAACATCGGCCTGCGCAGCACGCGCGTGCGCAACCTGGACGGCCATCTCGTGACCATCCCGAACAAGACGATGGGCAACGCGACCATCACGAACATCACCGCGCGCCCCAACATCAAGACCGAGCTGAACCTCGGCATCACCTACGACACGCCGACGGAACGGGTGCGGCACGCGACGGCAATCTTGGAGGAAGTCTATCGCGCCCACCCGCTCACCCAGGACGTGTGGGTGAGCTTCAACAAGTTCAACGAATCCGCGCTGAACATATTGGTCGTCCACTGGTGGAGCGGCGTGGACCAGAAGGCTTATCTGGCCGGGATGCAGGAGCTGAACCTTGAAATCAAACGCCGCTTCGACGCCGAGGGCATCGAGTTCGCCTTCCCGACGCAGACGACGCATGTGCGGACGAAGTAGCGTAGGGCGGGCATCCTGCCCGCCACAGCGAGCCGTCAGGCTCGCGGTGCAAGCGCAATTTTCAATCGCGTGCCTGCGGCACGCAATGGGCGGGCAGGATGCCCGCCCTACGTTCACCGCTTCTTCGGCAGGTTCACCTTCGTCTTCTGCTCGGCGAGCGTGAGCAACTGGCCGGGCGTCACGATGCGCGCCCAGTTGAGAAAGTCAGGCGCTTCCTTGTCGCCGCGCGGCGGCTGCGCCAGCATGAGCGACGCCAGCTTCGGCTCGAAAAGCGCGGCGAAGGTCGTGACCTCCGTCATCTCCGGGCTGGCGTGGAAGTGCAGCGGCAAGCCGCCGAGTCCCGGCAAACCGCGCACGGCCTGCGAGGCGCGATGCACGTCCCACACCTGCGTGCTGGCCAGCGTCTCGCCCAGCAGCATGAAGCGGCGGCGCATCTGGGTCTGATACCGATTGTCGCCGCCGAGCGCGGTCAGGCCCACGCCACGCGGGGCGAAGGTGACGTAGGCCGCCTGGTTGTCGCGGATATACCTCATCCAGCCGGCGAACTTCTTCTGATGCTCGGGTGACACCGGCGATTTCGGATCAATGCCCGCACGGGCGAACTCCTCGCCGAAGGCCGCGCCGAAACCCGCCTTCGCGAGCTGCAATTGCTCCCGCCAGTTCGTGTCATCCACCGTCTCGAGATGCAACGCCTTCGGCGCGGCCGCCGTCGGCTGCGCGAGGTAGAAGCGGAGGTGAATGCCGCTCTCGCTGTCGA
>JBAYGL010000296.1:0-6735 GCA_041666725.1 Limisphaerales bacterium | reverse complement strand
GCCGCTGGGGCCTGCGCCCGTGGCCGGCTGGCAGGCGGAGGCGATGATCGAGGTCGCGGCCACAGGTGCGGAAGGTCCACCGCCGACCGTTTCCATCAACGGCGTCGCGGGGAAGCTTCATCACAGCGAGACGTTGAAGAACGGCAACCGTCTCGTGACCTATGCACTTCCCCTGACGGCCCTGCCCGGCAAGAACCGCGACATCGTCACCGTGGCCTCCATGGGAAAAGATCCCGTCAAAGTCCAGCGAGTGGAGGTTGGCCTGTGCCGCGAAGGCTCGAAAACGACCGGCAAGTAACAAGCCGCCGCAGGATCAAACATGAAACACATTCTCTTTACTTGCTCCGCCCTGCTGCTGGCTCCGCTGGCCAACTTGCACTCCGTTGAAAATCCGAAGGTTTCAGCGGTGCTGAACCAGGCCGCATCCGCGCTGCCCGCTGGCTTTGGCGCGGAGGTCAATCCCACCGGGCAGCCCATCGGCGGCGGCGCGGGTTATACGGCGGGGCCGAGACGCAGCGATGCCACGCGGCAGGTCCGCACGCTAGCTGAGTTGAAACAATCTCTCGCCGCAGCAAAGGCGGGCGAGGTGGTGTGGATCGAATCCGGCAACACGATTGACTTCACCGGCACGCGGATCGAAGTGCCGGAGAAAGTCACGCTGGCGGGAGATCGCGGGCAGAACGGTTCCGACGGAGCGCTGCTCACGGCCAGGCACAGCGGCGACATGAACTTCATCATGCTCAGTCCGGGAGCGCGGCTCACCGGGGTGCGGGTGCGTGGCTCGAATCCGCTGATGAAGGATCTCGACAGCCAGAAGTCCGACCCTGCGGGCTACGCCATCTCCTGCGCCAATGCGGAGGTGGACAACTGCGAGATCTCGCAGTTTCAGCGCGGCGGCGTCGCACTGTATCGCGACAGTGACCGCTCACACATCCATCACAATTTCATCCACGACGTGGCCTCGTATCCGGTCTTCCTCGGCAATGGCACCGGCGACGCTCACACCATCGAAGCCAATCGCATCGAGTGGGCCTGGCACGCCGTGGCCAGCAATGCCTCACGCGGCAGCGGCTACACTGCGCGCTACAATGAGTTCATCCGCGTGCCACGCCCGAAGCTCTTCGACCAAAGGGCCCCGACCCGCCCAACTGGTGTCTCGACACCCATGCGAACAAGGGCGCGGAAACCAAGCCGCCGCATCCCGCCACACGCAAGCTCATCGCGCACCACAACACCTTCCTCGCCCATCCCGACGTGAAAGTCGGCAATGGCAGCGAGCTGTTGAAAACCGTCGGCCTTTACCCGAAGCACGACATCTACATCGGCGCCGGCACCGGCATGACCACGACTGTGGAGATTCATCACAACCGTTTCCTCATGCACGAAACCACCGGCTCGCCCGACCCGATCAAACCGTATGGCCGCGCCATCCGGCTCGTGGGATTGAAAGGACACGCTGGCCTTCCCGACGATCCTCAGCCGACGCAGGATGTCTGGAAAGTGACCATCGGTGAGGACCGCTTTGGCGGGCAACGCTGACGTTCGGCGACCTTGATTCAACCCACCACGGAACCAACTCCACCCCCTGATATGACCCCAACTCTTCAGGCGAAAACTCGGCGGATGAATTCAAAGCCATCTGCTGGGTTTTGCACCCCGGTTCCGCGCCGGGCATCGCTGCCACTCGAAGTGGCGGCTTTTCTGCGGGAGCGCTTGCGGTGTGGGGACTGGGCCCGGCAGTTGCCGGGCGAGATCGAACTGGCGCGTGAGCTTCAGGTGGGAAGGAATACGATCCGTGCAGCGCTGGCAGTGCTGGAGAAGGAGCGATGGCTGCGCACGGCATCGGGGCGACGGCGTGAGCTTTTGAAGGAAGTGAAGGTTCTGCGTCCGAAGTTGGAGAAGGTGGCGGTGATGTTGATTCCTTTGCCGTGGCACACACTGCCGCCGTCCACGCTGCTGTGGGTGGATGCGTTGCGGTCGCGCCTGCACGGCGCGGGGTGGCAGTTGCAGGTGATCGTGGATGCGGCCGCATTCCGCCGTGCTCCGGCAGCGGCGCTGGAATCGCTGCTGGCCCGGCATCCATCCGGCGTGTGGGTCTTGTATCGATCCACGGCGGCCATGCAGCGTTGGTTTGATAAGAGGGAGCTGCGCACGGTGGTGGCTGGCTCTTGTCATGCGGGCGTCAAGCTGCCCCAGGTGGATACGGATTTCCGCGCAGCATCGCGTCATGCAGCGGCGCGCTTGGTGGGTTTGGGACATCGACATCTGGCGGTGCTGGCACCAGTGCCCTCCCTGGCAGGAGATGACGAGAGCCTCGCGGGCTTCCGGGAAGGAGCGGGGGCAGCACAAGTGCTGATGCTCCACTGTCGTGACTCCGCAGGCAGCGTGATGGCGGCGCTGAGGACGGTGCTGAAAAGTCCACCGCGTCCGACGGCGGCGTTCGTATTGCAAGCCGGCCATGCGGCCACGGCGCTGACGTTCCTTTTGCAGCAAGGCGTGGCGATACCAGCGCAGATGTCTGTGTTGTCTCGCGATCACGAACCCTTCCTGCGGCATCTCGTTCCTGAGCCTGCGCGCTACGAGCGGCAGCCGGAAGTCTTTGCCAAGAAGCTGGCACATCTCGTCACCGCTCTTGGTGATGGCGTGCCGTCAAAGAAGGAGCAGCACCTGCTGCTGCCGACCTTTGTGCGTGGCGAGACGCTGGGGCGGGCACCTGTTCTCATAAAGAACAGGTAATTCGTCCGCGCACCTGGGGCCGGCTTTGCGTTATGATGGGCAACGCATGAAGACACACCGCATCCAGGGCTTGGTCGCCGCCACCCACACGCCGTTTCACGCAGACGGAGCACTCAATCTCGCCATCGTCGAAAAACAGGCGGCGCATCTCCAGTCCGCAGGCGTCAGACACGCCTTCATCGGCGGCACCACGGGAGAGAGCAGCTCGCTCACGCTCGACGAACGGCACGCCTTGTCAGGGCGCTGGTTCGAGGTGACGCGCGGTTCCGCGCTCCAGGTCATCGTGCATGTCGGCTCCAATTGTCTCGCCGACGCGCGCGCTCTCGCCGCGCAGGCGCAGCAACTCGGCGCGGTCGCCGTGAGCGCGCTCGCACCTTCCTATTTCAAACCGGGCGTCGTCGCCACGCTCGTCGATAGCATGGCGCAGATCGCCTCTGCCGCTCCGGAGTTGCCGTTCTACTACTACGAGATTCCGACGATGACGGGCCTCAGCCTGTCGCCGTCCGAGTTTCTCGCGCAGGCTGCTGAACGCATCCCGAATCTGGCAGGCATCAAGTTCACCAGCAGCAATCTCATGGAGTATCAGCTCTGCCGCGCCTCGCATGACGAGGCCTTCGACATCCCGTTCGGGTTTGACGAGATGATCCTTGCCGCCCTCGCGCTCGGCGCCACAGGAGCCGTGGGCAGCTCCTTCAACTTCGCCGCGCCGGTCTACACGCGCTTGATCGCGGCCTTTCAACAGGGCGATCTCGCCAGCGCAAGGGAAGAGCAGATGCGCTCCGTGCGCATGATCCAGAAGCTCGCCGCTCGCGGTTACATGGGCGCAGCCAAGGCCGTCATGAAGATGCTCGGCGTCGATGTCGGCCCGGCCCGATTTCCCTGCGCAACTCTCGATGCGGAGCAAACCAAAGCCCTGCGCTCGGAGCTGGAGCAGCTGGGGTTCTTCGGGTGGGTCAAGCCAGCCACCAACCTCTGACCCCTCTGCCCCTCATGCTCGCTCATTCCGATCTCCTCGAACTCAAACCCAGGAGCACGCACATGAACAAATTCACATTCCTCGCCCTCACCGCCCTGCTGCTCGCACCGCTGGCCGCACTGCCAGCAGTCGAGAAGGCTGAGTTCGTCGTCGAGCCGGAGGTCTTCATCCATCACACGCCTGAGCGCAGCTTCATCGGGCCGGGGATGTTTGTGCTGAAGAGCGGCGACGTCCTCATGGCGGCTCCGTGGGGGCGGCCGCCGACGAACTACGAGCAGCTTGCGGCGAAGTTTCCCGTGCCGATGCTTTATCGCAGCACGGATGGCGGTCGGACTTGGAAGGAGCAGGGCCGGATGAAAGTGGGGTGGTCGCTGCCGGGCATGGTCAGCGATGGCGGCGTGAGTTTTCTGCGAGTGAAGGATGGGCGGCTCGCAGCATTGCTGCCCCGGCATGTGCATGGACAGAAGGGCGGCGGATTGCCGGTCATCACGTTCTCCAATGACGACGGCGCGACGTGGACACCGGCCCGGCTCATCGGAGAGTCCGACGGCTCGTGGTATGTGATGAATGACCGGCTGATTCAATTGCGCAGCGGGCGCCTGCTGGTGCCGGTGGCGCACATGCCGCAGACCCCCGGCTTGCGTGAAGGCGACAAGAACCAAAGCCTTTGCTTCTTAAGCGACGACGGCGGCCAGTCGTGGAGGCAATCCAAAGTGCCCGCGACGCTTGATGATGCACGCGGCATGGCGGAGCCGTGCGTGGCCGAGGTGGAAGGTGGTCGCGTGCTGATGCTGGCACGCACGGGCAGCGGGTTTCATTTTGCATCGAGGTCGGAGGACGGTGGCGATACCTGGTCGAAACCGGAGCCTGCGTCGCTGATGTCGCCCTGTTCGTCGCTGACGCTGAAGACGCTGCCCGATGGCCGGTTGATCGTCTTCTACAACCACGCTGCGCCCATCAAAGCGGGCGCGTTCTTCCCGCGCACGCCGCTGTGCTACGCGGTGTCGGGCGATGGCGGCAAGACGTGGAGCCCGCCGGTCATCGTGGATGACGAGGGCGTGGCGAACAAAGACCGCCAGAACATTTACCCGTCGGCGTGCTTCACGAAGGAAGGCATGGTCGTGATGTGGTCCACTCACGGTGCGGACCCAAAGGGCAGCTTCGCCGGGCAATACGATGCGAGCATCGGCGGCGGGAAGCGCGCCATCCTCGCGATGCCGACGAAGGCTTTGCCAAAGACAGCATCCAAGCCCCTGCGCATCCTCCCCCTCGGGGACAGCACCACCCGCGGCTCCTACCTCGCGCAGAACGACGGTAAAGCCACCGGCCTGCCGCACCCGTTGAGCGGTGGCTGGCGCAAATCGCTCCAGGACAAACTCCGCGCTGCAGGCATCTCCTTTGATTTTGTCGGCGACCTCAACTACGCCGCCTTCGGTCGCGGTGGCGTCGTCGATTCCGACTTCGACCCCGATCACCACGGCCTCGCCGGCTTTGGCAACGCAGGCATCCTCAACGGCGGCGTGGTGCCCACACCAACCGATGTGCTCGCATCGCTCGGCGTCAAACAAATCAAAGTCACCGGCATCATTGACGTGCTGAAGAGGCATCAGCCCGACGTGATCCTGCTCATGTCCGGTGCGAACGGTTTCGATGCGCCAGCGCGCGACCAGCTCATCCGCACCATCGGCGAGACGAGCACCGCGCATCTCTTCGTCGCCACCATCCTCCCGCAGAAGGCCCCCCGCGCAGGCTTCAACAAGGTGGACCCCTACAACGCCTCGCTCCCCGCCATCGTCGCCACGCAACAAGCCGCCGGCAAACGCATCACCCTTGTGGACATGCACGCCGCCCTCACAACCGATGATCTCCTTTCCGATGGCGTTCATCCCACCCAATCCGGCATGGAAAAGATGGCTGCAAAGTGGTTCGAGACGATCGACGCATCCCAGAAGGAAGCACGCACGCATCTCCTCCCGCGATCCCAGCTCTCAAGATAGCGAATCATCATGAAACCCCTCATCACACTCACCGCCCTGCTGCTGGCACCGCCGGCCGCGCTCCACGCCGCCGACGTGCCCGTGCAGGCGTCTGCACAACACGCCTCTCCGCAAAATATCGAAGCCGATCTGTGCATCTACGGCGGCACGCCAGCCGGCGTCGCCTGCGCGGTGCGCGCGGCAAGAGAAGGATTGTCGGTGCTCTTGGTGAATCGCCACGATCATCTTGGCGGTCTTCTCACAAGCGGGATTGGCGTTTGGGACACGCAGTTCGAGGGCAGGCGTTCGCCAATTTACGATGAAGTGCGTGTGGCGATCATGGAATTTTACCGCACAACTTACGGTGCGGAGTCGCCGCAGTATCAGGGTGCGGTGCCCGGCCCCAGCGGTTACACGAATGGCCGGTTCGAGCCGCGCGTGGCGGAGAAGATCATCAACGAACTCGTTGCACGGGAAAAGAACATCACGGTGCTGAGGGGTTTCATCCCAGTGGCAGTGGAGCGTGGCGGCGTGCTGCTAAAATCGCTGACTTTTCACGGTGTGCCGGGTGGTGATGATCGCACGGTGGGTGCGAAGGTCTTCGCCGACTGCACGTATGAAGGCGATCTCGCGGCGCTGGCAAAGGTGCCCTATCGCGTGGGACGCGAGGCGCGTGCCGAGTTCGGCGAACCGCACGCCGGGATCATTTTTATGAAACCGGTTTCGGAAGCGCCAAGTCCGGAAGCCGCGCGGTTGGCTGCGCTGCACGACCGGCTGAAACTTCGCAAGTTCGCCAACTGGCAGGTGCTGCTGCCGGAAAGCACGGGCGCTGCAGATGGCGCGGTGCAGGCGTGCAACTACCGCACGATGCTGACCACCGATCCTGCCAACCGCGTGGCCATTACCAAACCCGCGAACTACGACGCCTACTTTCTCAAGACGCTCGAGGTCTTCTCCGGCATCGAGATCCCGAATTCCAAATACGGTTGGAATCGTCCTCAACTCGTCGGCAAGCAGACGGCGTATGTCGAAGCCGACTGGGCGACG